>JBIICS010000137.1:0-7368 GCA_044238735.1 Bacteroidia bacterium | reverse complement strand
CTTTATGTTTAAAATCGTCAATCATAGTTTTCAAAACCCGTGTGTGCAAAAATAGCAATATGACCTATTAAAGTTGCTTTTATTATTGTGTTTACTTTGGAAAAAATTAACGATGTATGGTTAATATTGGCTTATTTGGTGCCGGACATTTAGGTAAAATACACCTAAAACTTATTAAGGAGCTTGGTTCCCGATATAATTTTATTGGTTTTTACGATGCTAATGCGGAAATGGCGGCAAAAGTGGAAGCCGAATTTGGAATTAAAAGTTATGCTAATCCCGACGAGTTATTAGACCTTTGTGATGCTATAGATGTGGTAACGCCAACTCTAACTCACTACCAGATAGCCAGTGCGGCTATAAAAAAATCTAAGCATGTTTTTATTGAAAAACCCTTAACGTCTAATTTGGATGAGGCAAAGTCCTTACAAAAATTAGCTCATGAGGCCAAAGTTAAGGTTCAGGTTGGTCACGTTGAACGTTTTAATCCTGCTTTTACAGCGGCAAAACCATATTTACAGCAGCCCATGTTTATAGAAACCCATCGTTTGGCTCAATTTAATCCAAGAGGTACCGATGTTTCTGTGGTTTTGGATTTAATGATTCATGATATTGATATTGTTTTGAGTATTGTAAAATCCAGCGTAAAAAAGATTAGTGCAAGTGGTGTTGCCGTAGTTAGTGATACACCAGACATAACCAATGCCAGGATTGAGTTTGATAATGGGTGTGTAGCCAATTTAACTGCCAGCCGAATTTCATTAAAAAATATGCGCAAAACTCGTCTTTTTCAACGAGATGCTTATATTTCAATTGATTTTTTGGATAAAGAAGTAAACGTTGTTAAACTTAATAAGGTGGAAGGGGAAGAAGATCCATTTGGGATTATAATTGATTTAGGTGAGGCTAAGGGTAAAAAACAAATTTATTTCGAAAAACCAGAAATACCTTCCTCTAATGCGATTAAAAAAGAACTGGAAGAGTTTGCAGACGCAATAGAAAACGATTTAACCCCAACCGTTAGTATTAATGATGGATTTAATGCGCTGGATATTGCCTTTAAGATTATTGAAAGATTAAAATTAAGCTCCAATTTGCTCGATTCATAAAATGATTCTTAAATTTAGTTTCGAATTAATGATTTGTTTTAAATAATGTTGAATTTGGAAACGAAAGATTTCACGCTTAATAAAATTAACACTATTCATTTAGGTAAGGTAACTGTTTCCATTACTTCCGATAATCTTTTTGTAATAGAAATTGAAAAGGATACAGAGGTAAATTTATTTAATACTAAAGAAATTATACAGGCAACAAAAACCTTGGGTAGAGGTGTTAAGATACCGGCTCTAATAATTGCCAACGATTTTAGTTTGCCCACCAAAGAAACCCGCGAATTCCTGGCCAATGCCGAAGCAAGCCCTCAGGTATGTGCAGAAGCTTACCTTTTAAAATCAACAGCACAAAGTATTATTGGTAATTTTTATCTGAATGTGAACAAGCCTGAACGCCCTACGCGCATGTTTACTAAACTTAACGAGGCTTTAAAATGGCTGGATCAGTTTAGAGCTCAAGAATAATACTCATTATTTATTTTCCCTGCCACCAGTTGGTCTATCGGAAAGTTTAATTCCTCTAAATTGATTTCTCCAATTCGGGCCCATCTAAATACTTGTCCTTTTTGTGCTAAATTTTCAAATCTGGTTTTTACTGTTGATATGTTTAAACAGTGCTCGCTGCTAACCATGTAATAAATGCTAATAATTTGATGGTCTTTAAAAAAAGCAGACTGTTGAAAGAAACCGGTGGTGTAATAGTGTTTTTTTATTTGAATTTCGATATCTAATTCTTCCTTAAATTCTCTAATTACACAGTCCTCAGGTCCTTCCCCAAATTCTAATCCACCGCCCGGAAATTTAGAAAATCTGAAATCATTTTGTTGTTCGTCGGAGATTAAGATTTCGTTATGTTCGTTTATAAGTAAACCGTAAACTCTGATGTTAAATTTGCTCGGAAGTGACATAGGGGCGATTTAATAAGATATTTCGATATTATTTAAACTAAGGTTTTGTGTCTGGGGTAATCGATATTGTAATGAAGCCCAACACTTTCTTTGCGCTGCATGGCTTGTTTGATGATGATATATCCCACTTTAATCATATTACGGAGTTCGCATAATTGACGAGATACTTTTGTTCGTTCGTATAAATCCTCTGTTTCCTGATGTAAAATTAATAGCCTATCGAAGGCTCTTTTTAAACGAAGATCGGAACGGACTATACCCACATAATTTGTCATGATGGCCCTGAGTTCTTTTAAACTTTGAGTCATTAGGACCAATTCTTCCGGGTTTACGGTACCTTCGCTATTCCACTCCGGAAATGATCCAAAGTCGTTAATCTGTTTTGCTTTAATGATACTGTCTTCAGCGGCTTTACTGGCAAATACAAGTGCTTCCAGTAACGAGTTAGAGGCTAAGCGGTTTGCTCCGTGCAATCCACTGCTGGCACATTCGCCAATTGCATAAAGCCGGTTAATACTGGAAGAGGCAGTATGGTTTACTTTAATGCCTCCGCACATGTAATGGGCTGCAGGCACTACCGGAATATATTTTTCGAGTGGGTTTATACCTTGATTTAAGCAATGCGAATAGATATTGGGGAAATGCGAAATAAAATCTTCTTTATTTAAATGTGTGCAATCCAAGTATACAAAATCATCGCCTCTTACTTTCATTTCATTATCAATTGCTCTGGCAACAATATCGCGGGGAGCGAGGTCTTTTCTTTTGTCATACCTCTCCATAAATGCTTCACCCGATTTGTTTCTTAAAATTCCTCCAAATCCTCTAACCGCTTCTGAAATTAAAAACGAAGGGCTTGATCCGGGATTGTAAAAGGAGGTAGGATGAAATTGCATAAACTCCATCCCTTCAATTTTACCTTTGGCACGATATACCATTGCCACTCCATCTGCCGAAGCAATAGCCGGATTTGTAGTGGCTTCATATATTTGTCCGGCACCACCACTAGCCATAATTGTTACTTTAGATAAAATTTTTTCTATTGCACTCGTTTTTTGATTCAAGGCATAAACACCAAAACAATCGATGTGTTTGGTTTTACTGTTAATATATTCCCCCAAATGATGTTGGGTAATTATTTCCAACGAAAAATAATGGTCCAGAATTTCGATGTTCGGATGTTGTTGTATCTTTTCGAGTAAGGCTCTTTCTATTTCATAACCGGTATTGTCTTTGTGATGAAGGATGCGGTGTTCGGAATGTCCACCTTCTTTTGCCAAATCGTATTCTCCTTTATTGTTTTTATCAAAATTTGCTCCCCAGTTAATAAGTTCTCTAATGCAATTTGATGATTCTTTTATAACCATTCTTACTATTTCTTCATCGCATAATCCATCTCCGGCTATAAGAGTGTCTTTTATGTGTTTCTCGTAACTGTCAGGCTCGTGCATTACGGCTGCTATGCCTCCTTGCGCATATTTGGTATTGGTTTCATCCGGACTTGCCTTCGTTAGCATCAAAACCTTACCATGGTTTGCTACTTTTAAGGCGTAACTAAGACCTGCAATGCCACTTCCAATTATTAAAAAATCAACGCTTTTGTCCATTTCATTAATTTGTCAAATTTAATAAACAAAGCAAATTGTTAAATGTTAAATTATCAATTGAAAACATTGCTTCCTTAAATTGAAATTTATTCGATTTAAATTAAATAATCCTAATTTTGTAGAATGGAAAAGAAAATTATTGAAATATACGCCGAAAGCACTCCAAACCCTAATACAATGAAGTTTGTAACAAATGTATTAGTTAATGCTCGTAGCCCTATTGAATTTAACGACCCCTCTTCATCTCAGGAGTCACCTTTGGCTCAAAAACTTTTCCAATTTCCGTTTATTAAATCTGTGTTTTTATCAGGTAATTACCTTACACTAAGTAAACCATCAGAATTGGATTGGTACGATGTTTTATCCGAAGTGAGAGACTTTATTAAAAATTATTTGCAGGAAGGTAATCCCATATTTAGTGATGATAGAAATAATTTAACCGGCAAGGATCCCAGCCCTTTAAAAATAAATTTAAAAAGCGAGGTTGAAGTTAAAATTCATAACGTTTTGGAGGAGTACATTCGTCCGGCTGTAGAGCAAGATGGCGGTGCAATAGAATTTTTATCTTTTAACGAGGGTGTAGTAAAAGTGGCCATGAAAGGGGCTTGTAGTGGTTGCCCATCATCTACCATGACCTTAAAAGCAGGAATAGAAGGGTTACTCAAGCGAATGGTACCCGAGGTTAATACGGTGGTGGCAGAAAGCCGTTAGTTAAAATTTGCCGTGTTTGAAAATTGACCAAATAAGAATTAAAGAAAATAATACGGCAAGTATAAAACCAATTAACCCTAAAACCGGTATTCCATTGTAAAAGGGAGGTAATTTGGCATGAACAATCATCGAAGAACCAATCATCATAGCGGCTGCAATTATGGCAAATGAAATTCGGTTACTTACTTTATCTAAGGTTTTGTTAAGGGGTTCTAAACCCAAGTGCTCGATATCCACTTTTATAACACCGTATCTTAACTTATCTACAATATCTCTTAAATCATTTGGAAAAGATTTAATAAACTGCGACATGTCGGTTGCCGCTAAATAAATATTTCGCGCAAACTTAAGTGGATTTAACTTTCTTTTAAGCATTCCCTGTACAAAGGGTTCCATTTTTTTCATCAAATTAAGCTCGGGGTATAACCTCAATCCAACTCCTTCTGTGGTAGAAATAGCTTTAATCAGCAAAAAGAAATCCTGTGGAACCGTAATTTTATAATCAATAATTAAATTTTTAAATTGATTGAAGAAGCTACTTATCTTAATTTCTTTTAAACTTAAATTGGAGTATTGATCTACTAATTCTAAAATTCGGTGTTCCAGCAAATCTTCATTAGGAAATTGGCGGGTGCCCGATAATTTTCGTAAAGCCCTTACAATTCTTCGGGCATCTTTAGTAAAAACACCTATAAAGATGGAACTTAAATTTTCACGGTCATCACTTACAATGGTGCCCATCATTCCAAAATCTAAATAACACAACCTGCCATCGGGCATTACAAAAACGTTTCCCGGATGAGGATCGGCATGGAAAAATCCGTGAACAAATATCTGTTTAAACATTACATCAATTCCTTTATGAGCAATTACTTCAGGATTTAATCCCCAAGATCTTATTTTTTCTAAATCTGAAATTTTACACCCTTCTATAAACTCCATAGTTAAAATCCTTTTTCTGCTGTGGGTTTTATAAAAAGCGGGGGTATGAATAAGAGGGTCGTTTTCAAAATTAGCCTTAAAACGTTCCAGGTTGTAGCTTTCGTGATAAAAATCGAGCTCTAAACGAATGGTATCTCTAAAAACCTTTACCATTCCTATTGGATTTAAATACCGGTATTCTGGCATATATTTTTCCATTAAACCGGCCAAATTGAGCATAATCTCTGTATCGGTTTCAATAATTTTTTCAATGTTTGGACGCTGAACTTTTACAACAACCTTTTGTCCTGTTTTAAGCCTGGCCAAATGAACCTGAGCAATAGAGGCAGAAGCAAGCGGGGCTTCATCAAAGGTTTCAAAAGCGTCTTCCAACGTTTGTCCGAGTTCTTGTTCTATGATAGTCTTAATTTCATTAAAAGTTACCGGGCTTGCAGAATCCTGAAGCTTCTCCAATTCCTTAATTAATTCGCTTGGAATGTAATCGGGGCGGTTGCTCAGAATCTGTCCAAATTTAACAAAGGCAGGTCCTAATTCTTCAAAAGCCATTCGAACTCGTTCGTATTTTGAAAACTTTTTAATTTCCTCTCTTTTTTTATCGCCAACAATGGAGCTAATAAGAGAAGCCGATTTTTCTAAATTTAAGGCAGCTACTACATCATCAAACCCATATTTAACAAGAGTTTGAGCTATCTGATTGTAACGACTGATGTGTTTTAAACTACTAGTAAAAAAACCCATTAAGCTTTAGAAGCTAATTTATCTTCAAGTTCTTTTATGCGCTGCTCCAGTTGGGCAACTCGCTCAGAAGTGGCTATATTCATGGTTTTTAGCGCTTCTTCCATGTATGTTTTCATTTTGTTTTCCAAATCGCTGGAAGCCTTTGCCGCTTCACCCATCATGTCGTTGTAAATCTTAGCCCCTTCCGACTCCGATTTTTGGTAGATGTTAGCATAATCCTTTGCAAATTCTTCCATTTTAGCTTTGCTTAACGCCGCCATGCCAAGGCTGGTGAAAAACATTTTTTTAAATACGTCGTTCATGTTTGTTTATTTTAATCCTCTAATTTACAAAGACAATTAGTAATAAAAAGTGATTTTAATCAGTACGTTTAATTTCGCGTTTAAATGTTAAATTTGATTGCGATTAAGTTTTAAAATTATTAATATGAAATTATTACAAGGAAAAGTAGCCATCATTACCGGCGCAACAAGAGGAATTGGACGCGGAATGGCAATAAAATTTGCAGAACAAGGATGTAATGTTGCCTTTACATACCTTTCATCCGTTGAAAAGGCCCAGGCACTTGAAAAAGAATTAACTGCTTTTGGTGTTAAAGCAAAAGGGTATCAATCTGATGCCGCTGTTTTTAGTGAAGCTGAAAAACTGGTAGAGGAAGTGGTAAAAGAATTTGGAACGGTAGATGTTTTAGTAAATAACGCAGGTATCACACGCGACACCCTTTTAATGCGTATGACAGAGCAACAGTGGGATGAAGTTATCAATGCTAATCTTAAATCGGTTTTTAATTTAACAAAAGCAGTGCAAAAACCCATGTTAAAACAGCGTAAGGGTTCTATTGTTAACTTAAGCTCTGTAGTTGGGGTAAAAGGTAATGCCGGACAAGCAAACTATTCTGCATCAAAAGCAGGTATAATAGGCTTTACAAAATCTGTAGCCTTAGAACTCGGTTCCAGAAACATCAGAAGCAACGCAATTGCACCCGGATTTATAGAAACCGAAATGACAGGTGCCTTGGATGAAAAAGTAGTTCAATCCTGGAGAGATGGTATACCTTTAAAACGTGGTGGTACCTCAGAAGATGTAGCTAATCTTGCTCTATTTTTAGCCAGTGATATGAGTGCCTATATTACCGGCCAGTGCATTAACGTTTGTGGTGGAATGTTAACTTAATAATGATTTATAGTTTTTAGTGTATAATAAATCGAGATGAGTGTTTTTAGTAAAATGATCTTGTTTTACACTCAATTATAAACTAGAAAAAAAACTATCTTAAGTTCTTAAAATATGGAATTAAGCACCCAATATAGCTTATGGCTTTTGCCTCTTTGTATAGCATTGGGTGCT
>JBIICS010000031.1:0-24683 GCA_044238735.1 Bacteroidia bacterium | reverse complement strand
TGATGGGGCTTATATCATTTCTCCAATGGTGATGAGCGGCGATTCGGTAAGTTTTTACATGCGCTTAAATGGTTCTGGAACTCCTGCCAATGATACTTTAAGTTCTATTAGTGTTTTGGGAAGTTTAACAGATACAGCTGCCAGTAGTTTTACAACCATAGGAAGTTATGTTAAAATTGGAAGCACCATGAAACGCTATTCGCTTGCTAAGGGCAATAACATGTATATTAAAATCATTTATGACAAAGTAGGGGGAAATATTGCGTTTGATGACTTTGCCATATATAGCGGAACATTTGTTAGTATAATTAATCCTACTCCCAAAAATTTAAACTTTGAAGTATATCCAAATCCTAGTTCTAACGGATATTTTAATATAAAAGCAGAAGGGAGCATTAGCAATGCCCAGTTAGCTGTTTATGATATTTTAGGAAAAGAGGTTTTAAAACGTCCATTAGATTTGCCGGGTAAATTCCTATTAGACCTCACCGATATGCCCAAGGGCTTATATCTTTTAAACATAAAATCGGACAATAAAAACGACGTTCGCAAAATTAAAATAGAATAATTAACCTTTCTTAAACTAAAAAAAGCCTCTTATTATGGAGGCTTTTTTCGTTTATAATAAACTATAAAGATTACAAAATTTAACTCTAATAAATTATTTATTAAGAATACATTTTATAAGGATAATGTTATTTAATTCTAAAAGTTAATCCCAAACCAATAGTTCTGCCTATTTTAAATGACTCGGTAGTATATTCTGTTCCTCTGTGGGTTTGTGTTTTTCTAATTTCACTATTCAGAATATTACGAGCTACAAAGGAAACAACCAAGTATTTACCAATATTTTGTGATGCTTTAAAATTTAACATAGGAACTGGCATCTCATATATATCGGGGGTTGCAAATAGGGCTACATTGTATAGTTTAGCACCTGCCACGTTAAAAGATAAGGTAGACTCGTGGCCGATCTTAGTATTCTGATACATCAACATCGCGTTTACAATATAAGGAGACTGGCCGACAAATGGTCTTGTTGAAGCTGAATAAGTAGAATCGATAGATTTGGAGTTTATAATCTCAGAGGGTCGAATATCTGTTTTAGAATTAATTAAGGTGAAATTAGTAGCAACTGTAAAATCTTTAACCGAAGGTGAAATAAAATCCAGCTTCTTTCTCACCTCTGCCTCAAACCCTATTACACTTGCCTTGTCTACATTCTCAAATTTTAATTCCGGAATGGTAGCGCTAGGATTAAAAGCACGGATAATAGGATCTGTAAAACTTTTATAATATCCACTAATGGCCACTAAATCACCTGCATTAGGATACCACTCTAAACGTAAATCATAATTTTGTATAACTGTACGTTTTAAGTTAGGATTACCGACCAGATAAAAACCATTTTTGGTATCAAATTGTTCAAAAGGGGCAAGCTCTCGCAAATTTGGTCGGGCAATAGTTTGAGAAAAACCTGCTCTTACCTTTATATCATCCGTAACATCGTAAATAAGGCTTAATGAAGGTAAAACATCCAATAATTTAATGCTGCTTTGTGTAAACAAAGTATCCGCAGAAATAATTTCACCGGTAGTGGGATTAGTTTCTTTAACAATTACGCTATCTACATCTTTACTAATTACCTCCATGTTGGTACTCTCTAAACGTACTCCACCTATTAACTTCATTTTTTTTGTTAGTTCAAAAATACCCATTGCATAACCTGCCGCAATGGTTTGAGTTCCCGTATAAAAATTCTTATTATTAACTTGATTAATATAGAAATGTCCGGTTTCATATTTTTTAATTCCATTTGGGTAACGAGGCTTGTTTGGATCACCGCCGTTAACACTATTATCGTAAATCGTATCGGTAATACCGAAATTATCGTACGATAGAAACTTCTCGAAATCACCTTTAAACTGAGTAATATTTAAAGATGTTTCCGTAATCATTTGATAACGGTATTCTTCAAAACTTCTATTCATATTATTAAAAAAACCACCCACCTTTATACGATTCGTTTTTTCAACATTTAGTGGAATTGTAACATCCACTTTACCTTGCACAATTCTATCATTTAAATTTCTAAAGAAATGGAATGGATTGCTGTACTCCGCATTATTCATGTAGTAGGTGGTATCAAAATCACGCCCGATTAAATTTCCCTGATCATCAACCAGATCTATTGAATCAGCTACAGAAGTATAAGCCAGATATCTTAAGTCGGGTTCATTTTGAGACGAATTTGTTGCACTTCCGGCCCAATCAATTTCTACATTAAAGAAATTAGCCAGAACATGATTACCATTAGCCTGAATAGTCTTCATTTGGCGTTGAGTAAACTCTAAAACATTTGTATTAAAAATTGCACGCGAATCAGAAACCTGGCCAATAAAAGAGCCTTGCTGAACTCGAGATGTTTTTTCGGCATCGTTAGAATAAATACCAATTACATTAATGGTATGATTACGATTAAACTTATAGGCCAAATTTGCAAAAGCACCTAACTGAGGATTATCAATACTCTTTGTCTCATTTAAATCTTGATATCTGAATAATGAATCGGAATTAATATTAATTAGAGTTGCTACTTTACCATTTTCGTAGTGTGTGAAATTTCTGGAAAAATTTGCTCCACCTGAGATTCCGAGTTCCTGCTCTTTATATACTTTAAATCGATTCCCTATACTAAAATTATAAGAGGAGTTTAAAGGAGTAGTGGTAGAAGTAGGTATAAATTGATTATTAAAACCGCGCGCAGTAGAATGCAAGATATTTCTTAACTCTCCTCTTGCATTATTTGTGCTATCTACAAAATCTTTACGAATTGGATTAGAGTAATAAGAAGAAGTTTGAGCCAACACCGAACCACTCAAATAAATACTTTGATTCATCTGATTTCTTACCTCCGGATCAGAAACAACATCCGGCATATCTCGCGATCCGCCATCATAACCCCATTTATCATTCTTGCTTCCACCATAAGTTAAAAATTTACTGTTTAATGAAGACTGGCTGTTGTAAGAAGGATTTATCGAAAAACTTACATTAAATTTTTCAGGCAAAGCTTTAGTTGTAATGTTAACATTTCCTCCTGCAAAATTTCCGGGTTGATCGGGAGAAAATGTCTTTAATGTAACAATATTATCAACAAAGTTAGAGGGAATCAGATCTAAACTACTGGCATTGCGATAAGGATCTGTACTGGCCATTTGCAAACCGTTTAACTGAGCAATTGAATATCGATCGCCTAAACCGCGCATTACCATATACTTTCCATCATCTACGTTTGCTCCGGTAATTTGCTTCATAGATTCGGCAGCGTTACTACTCCCGCTTTTTATAATTTGCTGAGCAGATACTCCGTCCTGAACATTAATAGAACGCTTTTGCATGGCAATTAAGGAGGCGTCTGTGTTTTTTACGGCCTCAGCTACAATAACTACTTCCTGAATGGATACACCAGCTTCCTCCATAGTAAAATCTAAATGACCTACCTGGCCCGATTCAATTTTAACTCCCTTAATAGTAATACTATTATAGGATATAAATGAGCATACTACATTGTAAGTACCTGGAGAGGCCTTTAAGTTATAATTACCATTTAAATCTACAATTGCACCTAGGGTGGTTCCTTCAATAGATACTGTAGCACCAATTAAATCCTCACCGGTTTTTTTATCAATTACCTTTCCCGATAAAACACCCTGCTGGGCAATTGTAAAATTAATACCAACAAAAACAAACAAAAGCGTTACTAAAAAATTCATCTTGCAAAACATTACTTAATCTTATTTTTATTTTTAATTTACACAACCCGCTAATCAACAAAGAAGGCAGGGTTTGGGCCCTGCCTTTATGTATTTAAAATTATATTTATTCGATTACTAATTTCTTTGTTAAGGTCTCCTTACTATTTGTAATTTTTACAATATATAGACCTTTTGAAAAGGAATTAAGATCTATTGACTTAGATTCTTCGTTAATATTGGCTGTTAACAATAATTGCCCGTTAATAGTATGTATACTTACTAATACATTTTCTCCTAAAGTACTGCTAAAGTTGATTAATCCTTTAGTAGGATTTGGATACATATTTACCCCCACATTTAAATTAGGTGAATAAACCGACGATAAGATTGCAGGATTTAAATGTTCGTTCTTAGCAAGAGTTGACCAATTTTGAATCCACATATCATTATCATTAGGACTAAAAGCTCCGATATAGGCAACATTTGAGAAGAACAAATCGTTAGAAGGAAGTGATGCTCTTGGAGCAGTTTCGGCGACAGATCCTGAAGCAGGACGAGGATCTAATGCTTTAGTTTGAGTTCTAACGATATTATTTAAAAATCCGTTAGCTGTAGGTACTACCTGATTATCCCATGAGCTAAGAGAATCAGCAATAGATTTCTTATCAGATGAAGGGGTTCCGGAAGTAAATTTAATAACTGAGGTAGTATTAGTATCTAAAGTGGAGTTAGATCCAATTTTCCAGAAAATATTATTGGTAAATTTCAAACGACCATTTTGCATTTGTGAAATAGCATCCGATGAAGACGATGAATTTTGTATTTCAACTCCTTTGCCTTTCATATCTGCAAAGATTGAATTTGCAATAAGGCCTCTTGTTCCTGCTCTCAAATTCATGGCGACACCGTTAGACGCTGCAGCACCAACACCTGACCCAATATGAGTAACATTAAATATTTTTGGATCAGATGGAACTCCTACATCATTTGGCGTTGATCCATCACACTCATAACCAGAGTCTGCTACATCAGCTCTTTGTAAAGAAAACCAAAATTGACCATTACCTTTCCACGATTCATCCCAGTCGAAAGAATCGTCTTCAGAAAAAGCAACAACAGCATGCTTAACATTTACAGCACCACCAAAAAATTCGATTCCATCATCCGAATTAGCATAAATCTCAATAAAATCAATTATAGTACCCGAACCTACTGCGCCAAGTGTTAAACCGTTAAGTTCGCTTCCCGTTGCAATCTCACGACCACCATGACGAATAGAGACATAACGTAAAATTCCTGAATTATCAGCATCATTAGCTTGCCCGGCAGGCATACCATAAATACCTCTTGTTTCGCTGGTGGGAATACCCTCTACGTTAACCTCTGTATTTCCATTTTTTTCGGTAAAACCTTTACCTAAAATTACCAGGCCACCATGCAACGACACATCAGTAGGACCTAAGTCAGTTGGATCCGTAACATCATCATCTTGAGCTGTAAAAATTATAGGTTGTGTTTCTGAGCCATCTGCTACTATTTTAGCACCACGACATATTACCAAAGCAGATGGATTACCCACATCAGCTCGAGGTGTAAATTTTATGACGGTTCCGGGTTGGATATTAAGAGTGCCTCCATCCTCCAGGAAAACTAAACCGTCCAAAATATACTCGTTATTATTTGTCCAATTATACGTTTGCCCACCTACCAAAGAAGCATCCGTAATATTTATAATGTTTTGACCATAAGAAGATGCTGCAATTAAAACTGAGCATGCTAAAGTGTAAATTTTATTCATAAACCTTTTTATTAAATAGATAATTTTTCGAGTGCAAACCTATTCATACACTATAAAGTGAATACAAAAATTGTGTTACCAAAATGTTAAAGATTAATTCTGTTCGTTAAGAAATTGTTTCCATTTAAGCTCATCTAATTGATTTTTAGAAAAGTAACTTGTTTGTTATAATTTACAAATATTCTCTAAAATGGAAGAATCTAATAGTCGCCCTTTTGATTTTCATACTTACAAGCCAGATAAAAGGCAGTGTTAAAAGTATTTTTTTCATGAAACAAGGATGATTTATTCAGAATGAATGGATATAAACTATCTATAATTTAAGTTTAGTTAACACAAAATTATCTACTGTGCTGCAATGTAAATATTAGTTAAACTAAATTAATTTTTATTCACATTGGATTTTCACCAATGTAATACAATAATAAAGATCAACTAACAACGAGCAGTTAACTCTTGTATACTTTTGCCCAAAATATTTAAATAATAAAAAATGAGAAAAATAAATTTACTATCTACATTGATAATGGGATTTTTGGGCATCAAAATCTCTATTGCACAAAATGGATTAGAAAGGATTTTTGTAGAGAAATACTACATCTCCAACGCGAGTGATTCTGTGGGAAGTATTGGAAATCTACCCTCTGGTTCAGTAACATACAGGGTTTTTGCCGATATGTTGCCGGGTTACAAATTTCAAGCGATTTATGGGGTGCCTGCTCACTCATTAAAAATCAATACCAGTACTGGTTTCTTTAATAACGAAGATAGAGGAGCTACTACTCCAAATAACATTACAACTAGCTTCTTAGATGATAATACGGTTGCATTAGATTCTTGGTTCTCGGTGGGATCTGCTGGCAGAAATGTTTTGGGTGTTCCTAAAACACAAGATAATGGTTTAGCAAATTTAATAAGCACCAATACCATCTTAAAAAATAATGACCTTAGCGCAGGAATTCCTTTAACCAGTCAGGATGGGATTGTTGATGGTATACCGGTTGCGGTAACTTTTGTTGGAATTAGTGCTGCCGAACAAGAGGTTTTTAAAAGTGTAAGTAACTTTGGAAATTCATTTACAACATCTAATGGTTCTGTTTCTGCGTTAGGCGGATCAGTAGGTGCAAGTACAGATTCTAATATAGTTTTAATTGGCCAATTTACTACAAATGGTTTCTTTCATTTCGAATTAAACGTTCAGATAGGAACTCCAACAGGTGGAACTCAAAATTATGTAACTTCAAATCCTACAGGTTCTGAACGTTTTATTTCAAGTATTAATTATACTTCAGAACCTAGAACAAGCCCAATAACTTATTGTAAAAACGCAACGGCTTCAGCCTTAATTGCATTAAAATTAAGTGGTGCAACCTTAAAATGGTATACTAACGCAACCGGTGGAACCGGAAGCACAACAGCTCCTGTTCCTTCAACTTCTACAGTAGGATCAACCACCTATTATGTAACTCAAACAGATGCTTCAAGCGGAACAGAAAGCCCAAGAGCTCCATTGGTTGTAACTATTATTGATGCTCCAACTATAGCAACTCCTGCAACTCCATCAACGATTTGTGCAGGTTCAAGCTATAATCCTGCAACTCCATCAGTTACCGATAATGGATCCGCTATCACTGCTCAAGAGTGGCAAATTGAAACTACGTTGGGATCCAACAACTATTCTGCACTTACTATTCCATACCTAGTTAGTTTTGCTGATAATGGAAAAAAAGTACGTTACACGGCTACCAACTCTTGCGGAACTTCAACCAGCAACTCAATCACTTTAAGCATAAACGACTTACCTACTATATCATCACCATCCATTCCGCTTGCAATTTGTGCTGGTGGTAGCTATAATCCTAACGATCCTTCTGTAACTGCTAACGGTTCATCCGTTACTGCTCAAGGGTGGCAAATTGAAACTACGGTGGGCTCAAACAACTATACTAACCTTACTGTTCCATTCATAGTAGACGTTACTGATAATGGAAAAAAAGTACGTTACAGGGCTACAAACGCTTGTGGAACTTCAAATAGTTCAACTGTTGTTTTATTAGTAAATAATATACCCGCTAAGCCAACTATATCTGCAAATGGTCCATTAACTATATGTCAGGGTGAAAGTGTTATATTAACCTCGAGTGCTAATATTAATAATACATGGTCTTCATCTGAAAATACTAAATCAATAACCGTTAACTCCTCAGGTAATTATACGGTTACTTTTACAGATGCTAACGCCTGTTCTGCTACCTCAGAAATTACTACTGTTGTAGTAAATACCTTGCCAACGGCCCCTGTTATTACAGCAAGTTCATCTACCAACTTTTGTGAGGGTGGAACTGTAAACATAGTTTCTAATGAAGCTAATAACATTGTTTGGAATAATAATGAAACTAACGATACATTAACCGTAAATAGCAGTGGCAATTATTTTGTAAAATATACAGATAATAATAACTGCAGCAGTAATTCTAATTCTATTAACGTAACTGTTAATCCAAAATATACCATTACCAAGAATTACCAAACATGTAGTGGTTCGGGCATTGTATTAGGAGGCAGCCTTCAAACAACCTCCGGCGTTTACTACGATACTTTAAGTACAATTAATGGTTGTGACAGTATTATTATATCAAATTTAACTGTTACAGATACCGTAATCAGTAATTTATTTGTTTCGATTTGTCCGGGCGATTCTGTTTTTGCCCAAGGCGCCTATCAAACTATAGCTGGCGATTATTCCGATACAATTCCAGGTGCCGCAGTTGGTGGTTGCGACTCGGTAATTGTAACACACTTAATAGTTAAGAATTTATATTCTATTAATACTACAAAAAGTATTTGTGCCGGCGAGAGTTTAACATTTGGTGGTTCAACACTTACACAGGCAGGTACTTATACCAACACCTATGTTAGTGCCTTAGGGTGCGACAGTACGGTAAACCTAACTTTAATTGTTAATGCGCTACCTTCTGCTCCAGTAATAAGTCCTTCAGGCAATAATGGTGTTATAGCTATTTGTGATGGTGATTCGGTTATACTAAGTTCGAGTTATAATTCAGGAAACATTTGGTCTGATTTAAGCACTGATAATAAATTAATTGTAAATGTTGCAGGAAACTATACAGTAAAATACACCGATGCGAACGGATGTACTTCAGCACAAGAAGCAATTAATGTTATAGTTAATGCCTTACCTGGTCAGCCTAGTATTATTACACCAAATGGATCAAGTGCTTGTCAGGGCAGCTCATTATTACTTGTAACTTCTGCAACTGCTGCCAGTTACTCTTGGAATAATTCTCAAATTAATAACGACAGTATCCTGGTAAACAATTCTGGAAGCTATATCTTAACTATTACAGATCTAAATGGATGTAAAGCCCAATCTTTGGCAACAATCATAAATTTTAATAGCTTACCTGCAACACCAAGTATTTCAGCTCCTAATGGAATTACGGGTTGTACTGGAGATTCAATTCTAATCATAACTACTGCATCTGCCGTGTCTTATAATTGGTCTGATAATCTTGCTAATAACGATAGTGTTTATGTTAAGAATTCGGGCAACTACTCCTTAATTATCAGCGATAATAACGGTTGTAATTCACTTGTATCAAATAGTATTAGCATTACTATAGATATTTGTACTTCTATCAATAAATTAGAAAATAAAATTACAGTAATGCCGAATCCGACAAATGGCTTTGTAAACATTAAATTTAATAATGCTTTTAATGGAAATCTTTCGATTTATGATGTAACTGGAAAATTAATTGATTCCATGTCTTTAATTAATCTGGATGCTCAACAAATTGATTTATCAAACCTAGTTACTGGAATCTATTTGATTGAAGTCTCAAACACAAATCAAATCGTTGAGAGAATAAAACTAGTAAAGCAATAATAAATCGCATTCTAAATTGAATTAAAAACCGCAACATTCAGTTGCGGTTTTTTTTTAAATAGGGGATAAAAAAGAATTAACATTTCATTAATAATCAGCTAACACCTATGCTAATTAAAAAACATATTTTTAAAACGTGAGATTTACATTAATTCTTCTGCTAACTATATGTTCTTTAATTGTCTTTTCTCAAAATGGTATAGATAGTGTTATTGTTGAAAAAGTTGCTAGTTTAAATATAAAGGGAAGTAATGAAGAGTACATTACTTACAGAATTTATGCAGATTTAAAAAAAGGGTATAGACTTCAAGCCATTTATGGTGTTAATGAACATCCTTTAACTGTTAAAACGAGTGGCCAATTTTATAATCATACCGAAGGTTCTTTTCTCGGCTCAAACATTAGTAATAATGCCTTTTTAAAAACAGGTGCTTATTTTGACTCCTGGTTAACTTTAGGCTCACCTTGCAAAGGTTTATTTTCTTCTATTAGTAATAACAATGAAAAATTCATTTCTCCTGAAGTGTCTGACAAATCAATTAAAAAAATAAAAATACTTTCCACTAAAATAAAAGACTTCGAGAATACAGTGCAACAAATAGTATTATATGGTAATGAAAACTTGTCCATTGCTCTAAACAACTCAAGTAATACAGATATCAATAAGCTCAATTTAGTTAATACTTCTATTGCCTGCATGGGCGGTCTCTCAGGGTTGGATACCAATAACTATGTATTATTAGGACAATTAACTACTAATGGTAAATTATATTTAGAATTGAATCTACAATTAATATCTCCCGAAGGAAGAATTGAAAAATATGTAGCTAGAAAACCAAGTGAATTAGAATATCAACCTAAAAATGGTTGTCTAATATTTAATATGGAAGATTGTTATCGATTAAGTAATCTAAATATTGAACTTTCAGAAAAAAAGTTAGAATTCTCAAATAATGAGCAATTACATATTAACTGTTCAATCGGTAAGGAAATAAATTTTATCACCTCAATAGATTTTTATGTTAATGATGTACTACTCATAAAAGATACTACATTCCCATATTCAGCCGAATGGATGTTTCAGGGTGGATTTGCTAAAATTAAAGCAATTGCTCATTTTAAGTCAGGGCACGAAACCAGTTCTAATCAAATAATCATTCACAAAAAATGAAAAATAATATTTTAGTTTTATTCGCAACATTAATCTTATTTAATTCTAAGAGCATTGCTCAAAAAGGGCTTAAAAATGTAATTGTAGAAAAATATTATATTGCTGACGAACAAGATGCCAAATACGATCTTAACAAATCTTTGGTTAAAGGAGCTTGTACCTATCGAATTTTTTTGGAGCTTGATGCAGGATATAAATTACAAGCCATATATGGAGTTCCAGGTCATGAACTCATTATATCGACCTCCACCTATTTTTTTAATGATACCTTAAATGGTACAACAAAAGCAAATGAAATTTTAAAACAGAATATAAACTCAAACACAACTATGCTTGATTCATGGATTAGTGTAGGAGCTGGAGCTGAGGATTATTTTGCAGTTTTAAAAGAAGAAGACGATAAGGTTAATAATGTTCAAAACATTAATAATCCAATAATTCTACAAAATAACAATAAAGCAATAGGCGAGCCTTTATACCTTAAAGATGGACTCGTCCACATGCCCTATCAGTCTGTTGTTACTGTGTTTGGAATAGACGCTGAATTAAATAAAATATTTAACTGCAATAATTCAAAATTAAAGGATGTAAAATTAAGGACAAACAATGGCTCATGGGGTTCATTTGGTGGATCGATTGGTCACATGCCTAACACTAATAAAATAATAATCGCTCAACTTACAACCAATGGTGACTTGTCTTTCGAAATAAATTTACAACTGGGATCTCCTGATGGTAAAACTGTACGATATGTCGCTAAAAATGCCTCTGAAAAAGAATTAACACATAAAGGGTTAATTTATACTTCAAAGCATTGATATTGAATTAGTCGTTACTAGATGTAAATGATTTGTAAAACAAAAATTAAGCAGTAAAATTTAATGTAAATTTTATAAGTATTTTATCTAATCAATCTTAAGGCAGATTAACTAAAACATAACCCAACCTTAAATTCTAGTTGATAGTATAAAAATGTAATCATCTGAAATTTGCAGCAAATAAATTAAACAAGAACTAAAAATGAAAAACAAATTACAATTAAAGAGTATGATTGCTGCGACTACGCTTTCTGCGTTTTCAGCAATTACAGCATATGCTCAAACTAATCTTGGAGTAGATTGTGGTTGTCCACCCGTTGCATCACGTCCAAACGTATTATTGTCTACATTAGCATTAAGTGGTGGTTCAACAGATGGCAACTTAAGCAGCAACAACACCCTTCTTTCATGCGATAAGACTTACATTTTAGATAAGAAAATATTTGTCCCCAACGGAAAATCGTTAACGATATCTCCAGGTACCGTTATTAAAGGGAGAAAATATTCTACACAAGATTCTGCAGTATCTCTTATAGTTTCCAGAGGCGGTAAAATATATGCGAATGGTTCGGAGAGCTGTCAGATTGTTTTTACAGCTGAAGCTGATCCATTGGATGGTTCTTACCCGCTGGGTACAACCGGGCAGTGGGGAGGTCTTGTATTAGCCGGTAGAGCGTCTAATAACTTAAAGTTAGCTATTAATGGTCCTTTCGTTGCTGGCGGTAGCGGTAAGTTAGCCGTAGCAGATGGTTTAGGGATTTTTGAAGGTTTCGCAGCTAACGACAGTCGTTTATGGTTTGGTGCAGACTTAAACGGAACGCAAGGTGCAGCTGAAACTTTTGATGATAAAGACAATTCAGGTATTTTAAAATATGTATCGGTTAGACACTCTGGTGCAATACTTCAAGTAGGTGGTGAGGTAAATGGTATTACACTTGGTTCTGTTGGATCTGGTACTACATTAGATCACTTAGAAGTTGTTTCTTGTAACGATGATAATGTTGAATTTTTTGGTGGAAATGTAAACTTAAAATACGCATCTTTCTTATTTGGTAATGATGATTGGTTTGATTGGGATTTAGGATACAGTGGAAAATCACAATTTTTATTTGGTCATAAATCATCAACAGCCGATACACTTACTGCTAAGGATACAGATAATGGATTTGAAATGGATTCTGATGATAACAAGTCAAATGCAACTTTAAGATCGCATCCAATAGTTTATAATGCAACCTTTATTGCAAATAATAAAAGAATTCGTACTGCCGATAATCAAGGTATGGCAGGTATATCAGCTAAAGAATTAACAGAGGGTGAAATCTACAACTCTATCTTTGCTAACTTTAAATATGGATTTAATGCGGTAAAAACTCCTGGAACAAGAACTGGCGGTTATGAAGCATATCACAACTGGAGAACCACCAGCGGTAGCCCCTTTGCTGGTTTATTAATTATAAAGAACAATACTTTTGTTAGTTGCGGAAGAGCAATTGCATTTGATAGAGATGGAACTGCGGCAGTAAACAATGGTGATTCAACACAATTTTTTACTACAGATGGAAATGTATCTGTAGCTTCAGTACCTGGTTTCGACTTTACATGGTCTATGAATGCCTCTAACAATGTGGTTAGCGATAAATTTGATGCGGTTCCTAATCCATCCCTTACTTCAACTATTACTCCATCTGCCGATGGTTTCTTTACTCAGGTAAATTATAGAGGCGCTTTTGCAAGCACCGGTAAGAATTGGTTATCGGGATGGGCATATACTCAGCTATTAAATGTTACCACCGGTATTCAACCTTGTCCAACAGATATCAATTTGGACGGCGTTACCGATAATGTAGATTTCCTAGAATTATTAGGAAAATTTGGACAATCTTGTCAATAATTAATTTATCTCTTTTTAAAATGAATTTTAGAAAAATTATTTTAAGCATGGGACTCCTGGCAACAGGAGTTTCTGCTTTTTCGCAAAACGGATTAGATAGCATAATTATAGAGAAATATTACATCTCTAATAATGATGATGCTATTGTTGGTGTTGGCGGAGATTTACCCGTTGGTTCTGTTACTTATCGAATTTTTGTTGACCTTAAACCCGGTTATAATTTTCAGGCGCTTTATGGTGTACCCAATCACGAACTAAGATTATCTACCACCACAAAATTTTTTAATAATACCGATAGAGGAAATACTACACCCAGCTATACTAAAAATCAAATGCGTAACAACACGGTTATGCTTGATTCGTGGTTTTCTGTTGGGGCGGCATCTGGTGGTACAGGAGCAAGTAGTAACTTTGGGGTACTGAAATCTGATGATAATGGTGTTTCAACCGTAACTAATCTAGACGGAATTTTACAAAACACAAATCCGTTCGCCGGAATTCCGCTTACACAACAAGATGGTATGATTGCAGGATCATCAACACTGTCTCCTGTATCGGTTACCTTTGTTGGGCTTTCTACCGAACTTGATGTATTTAATGATGGATCGGCAGATGGAAATTTGTTTACTACAAATAACGGTTCGATAGCTGCCTTAGGTGGTTCTAAAGGTATTGATACAACTATTAATCGTATTTTAATTGGTCAATTTACTACCGAAGGTGTTTTCTGTTATAAACTTAACATTCAAATTGGAACTCCTAGCGGAGGAGTTGAGAAATACGTTGCCTCAAATCCACAAGGTAACGAATTTCAATTGGCTTCACTTGAAGGTTGCTTAGATCCAGTCTTATTTACGTCATTAAATTCAACTTTAACTGAAGGATTTAAAATCGGACCAAATCCGGCAAAGTCATCCCTAAACCTATATAATAATACCAATACCAATTGGAATTACTATAAAGTATATGGTATAGACGGTAAAGTTTTGATTTACAAAAAAGCTTCGGGTAATAATATTAATGTTACTGAAAAAATAGATCTAAATACTCTTAAAACCGGTGTTTATTTTCTGGAAATAAACAATGTTAGTAAATCCGATTTTCAGAAGTTTATTGTAGAGTAATTATTGTGATGCATTCATTCTAGATTCTTTACTAGTCGTTAATAAAATTAAGATGAAACTAAAATTCTTATCCATTTTAGGTGCTCTTTGTTCCGTATTTATTTATGAGAACTCGATTGCACAAGGTATATTAAGGGGGAAAGTATACGATGAACTAGGTGAAACCGCAGTAGGGGTTACAATACTTCTAAAAGATAATAAAACAATAGGTACAGCAACAGATTTAGATGGTAATTTTAATTTAAAAATACCCGATAATAAGCCTCATACTGTTGTTGTATCTTTAGTTAGTTACCGTTCAATAGAGGAAAATATTCAAATTGAAGGTGGTAATATTGTAATTAAGAATTTTTCGCTTGTGCCGTTAAATAACGAATTAACAGCGGTAGAAATAGTAGCAAAAGTTAATAAGTCGAAAGAGTTTTATATGGAAAATATAAAAATGAATTCGGCTATATCTATGAATTATATCTCGGGAGAAACCATGAAAAAAACCGGTGACCCTAACGTAGTAGCTGCAGTAGCTCGCGTATCGGGGGTTTCCACAAATAGTGGTTTTATAACGGTTCGGGGTATTGGTGATAGGTATGTAAAAACCACTCTAAATGGTGCTCGCATCCCTACGCTTGATCCCTTTTCCAATAATATTAAACTGGATATGTTTCCATCCAGCTTAGTTGATAATATAGTTATAAGCAAAACCGCAACTCCTGATGTTCCGGGTGATTGGGCCGGCGCTTATTTATCGGTAATCCCAAAAGATTTTCCGGATAAATTAACTATAGACATTGAAACCTCAGCTGGCTATAATAATCAGTCTACATTTAAAGAAGTTATAACCACATCCGGCAGAAGCTCCACTGACTTTCTGGGTTTTGATAATTCTTACCGGGTAAGAGATCATTCTAAATTTAATGATGCCAACCTATCTCCCTCACAATATCAAGAATTATCTGCTCTTGGATTAGAGGAATATTATAAAAACATGGGCGTTAATGGCTGGTCGGAAGGCAGTACAGAAGGTATAAACTATTTTAAACTCGGACTTATACAACTCGGTTTAATGTCTGCTTCTGATTTTAATGATCAAACCGCATTTAATAAAGCTAAGCAAGACTATTACGAAGGAGACTTTCAAAAAAAAGCGTTTAGTATCATTAACAAAGACGTTCCCTCTACAGGAACCTCTTTTAATAACGACTGGAATCCAAAGTTTAAAACCGGTCCAGTAAACTTAACTCAATCTTTTAGTATTGGAAATCAAACTAGTTTATTTGGCAGACCCCTTGGGTTTATAGGCGGGTTTAGATATGGTCAACAATTGCAGTACGATCCGGTATCTACAAACAACCGAGCAGCAGTTGCATTCGATAGCACGGGTGAGCTTACCAGAGTTTTGTCAACTCAAATGTCACAGCAGGTTAGCAGAGAAACCAACGCCTGGAGCGCACTCTTTAATTTATCTTATAAATTTAATCCGAACAATAATATATCCTTACTTTTTATGCCTAATTTTTTAGGAGAAAATAACGTAAGAAGTTCAGTAGACAGAATAGATCCGACAAATTATATTTTAAATAAGAGCATTTTCTACGAACAGCGAAGACAAATTGTTTATCAATATCAATCGGAACATTATGTTCCTTCTATCAAATTAAAAATTGATGCAACCGCTTCATACACTCGTGGTAAAAGTGATGCTCCGGATTTTAAAAACACATCGTATACTTTTGATCCTAACGTAAATATTTATAATATTGGGGCAACAGTTGGTGATGGTATTAATCGTTTTTACAGATATATCACCGAAAATATTTTTGATTCCAGAGTCAATTTCGAATTACCAATAGGAAGCCAATCTACTGGAATTAGAAAAATTAGATGGGGTGCCTCCTACCTAAATCATACCCGTAACTTCGATCAATATATTTACACAGTTCAGTTTGGACCCTTTAATACTATCCAACTTAAAGATGATGATTTAAATGCTTACATGGATAATAAAAACTTTCAAACTTACAGTTACACTGACGCTAATGGTAAAAGCTATAACACTATAGACATGTTCTATAATAGGCTTCTTCTTCCTTCTAATAATTCATTTGGCAATTCGTCTGTAATTAGCAGTTATTTAATGAGCGACTATGCTATCACTTCTCGTTTTAGACTTGTTGGCGGGGTAAGAATAGAAAAATGTAAAATTTATACTGATGTAAATCTATACGATTCTCTTAATTACAAACGCAACGATCCACGAAGAAAATATAGCATTGGTTTTCCTACTGTAAACACCGGCATATTAGATACATTTAATATTCTACCCAGTGTTAACTTAATTTATAAAGTAATTAAAAGCGAAACTAATCCGCTTAATATTCGCGCAAACTATAGTCAAACACTCGCAAGACCAAGTATTAGAGAGTTATCTGATATTGCTATATATGATTACGAGTATAGAGCATTCATTATTGGTAATTCGGATCTTAAACAGGTTCAAATAAACAATTATGACTTAAGAGTAGAAGAATATTTTGAAAATGGTGATAATGTATCGGTAAGTGCTTTTTATAAAGATTTCAGAAATCATATTGAATTGATTCGAGCAGGAGGATTTAGTTGGCAAAATATCGACAGGGCCTTTGTGCAGGGTATAGAATTAGAAGGAAGAAAGAAAATATATAAAGGTCTCGATTTAAGTGCTAATGCCACATTTGTTAAGTCGGAAACAAGGGTTAATAAACTTATGGATTTAAGTTCCGGCGAAAGAAAGTATATAGATGTTCCGGAAACAACAAGACCAATGTTTGGTCAAGCTCCATACATTTATAATGCTATTCTTTCCTACACCTCTGATAGTTTAGGCTTAACACTTTCTGCCAGCTATAATGTTCAGGGTAAACGACTAGTAATTGTCTCTGATGTTAAAGAAATACCTAACATCTTCGAAATGCCTCGTCACATGATAAATTTGAAGGCCTCTAAGAAATTTGGGAAACACATAAATGTTAGTATCACGGTTCGTGACTTATTAAATACTCCCATCAGAAGGACTTATATATACGACGACGGGTATGAAGTAGACTTCGATAAATTTAGATTTGGAACTAATTATATTTTATCGGTTGGATATAAATTTTAAGAAAATGAAAAGAATATACATTACAATATTAATCAGTTTATTTTTCCTAACCAGATCATTTAGCCAGATTGAGAATGTTATAGTAGAAACATACTATATTTCAGACTCATTAGACGCTACTGATACATTAAACAATGTTTCTTTGCCTAAAGCATCTACAACTTATAGAATTTATGTTGATTTAGCTAAAGGCTCAAAACTAAAAAATTTGTTTGGTGATGCAACCCATCCCTTTACTATTCAAAGCGATTCAAACTTTTATAACAATAACGATAGACCCACAGCAAATTATGGGTATCTAATAAACAAAGGATGGTTTCCGGGAAATCCAATTTTAGGATTAGACAGCTGGCTTACATTGGGTTTAGCAACCAAAACAAATTTTGGTGTTCCTAAATTATACGACACAGATGGTTCATTTATTGGTGGCACTAAAAATGGCGGAGGGAGCTCTGCTGTTGCGCAAGGTTTATTAACTAATAATAATCCACTAGCAGGTGATCCGCTTACAGTTAAAGATGGATTTGTACCCCTCACAACTCCTTTCTCAACCTGGTTTGATAGCGGTATTAAAGACCTTAATGGAAATGACACCACTGCATTCGGTCCAAATGCAGCGCGTTCAGTTTTCAATAACCGTAATTTTATTTTACAACAAACTAATGGTGTAATGGGTCCGGATACAAATACCAATATTGTTCTTATTGCTCAGGTAACCACACGCAGCAGCATTAAATTTAACTTAAATGTAGAAATTGAGGAACCTGCTTTACCATCGCCTATTTCGGTTAAGTATGTTGCCAATCTTGCGCCGGGCGATGAAAGTAATCCATCTATTAAGGTGTCTCCTTACTTAAAATATCCTTTAGCTTGTGGCTGTACCGATAAGCGATATGTAGAATTTGATGAAAAATTTTCGTGCTCCATTTCCGATTCCTGTAAAAACCTAGTGGTATTGGGGTGTACAGATCCAAATGCGTGTAACTTTGACGCTAAAGCAAATTATAATGTCCCAAGTTTATGCTGCTATCCTGGTTTATGTGGCGACAGAGATTTATCTATAGTTTGTCCTGAACTATCGAGTGAAATTAATCTTGAAATTTATCCAAATCCAACTTCGGGATATATTAACATTCAAATTCCATCTTCAAAGGAAAAGAATAGCTATGAACTCTATAATGCTTTTGGTATTCTTCAACTAAGCAAAAGTCTAAATCCTAACGAAAATAATATCTTACTAAACGAAGACCTTACTAACTATCCTGCAGGCATGTATTATTTTAAATTCATCTTTAATAACAAGGTTGTTGTAAAATCTTTTTTAAAAAATTAATTAATGAGAAGGAGCATAGAAATTATTATAACCTGTATTTCACTTATAATTTTTGCTACAGGTTGTAAGAAAGACAAAACAGAATTAATAATGCCCGTACTTTACGACTCTATAATTGATGTTGAAGGAAACGTATACAAAACCGTACTTATTGGTAATAAATGGTGGATGGCCGAAAATTTAAGAGTTAAAAAATTTAGAAATGGTTTGGATATTATAAATGCTCAAACAAACTCTAAATGGACTAAAAATCAATCAGGATATTGTCTTTACGATGATAATCAAAATGCTCCGGGTCTTTTGTATAATTGGTATGCTGTTAACGATACTTCTAAACTTGCTCCCAAGGGTTGGCACATAGCATCCGACGAAGAATGGAAAGAATTAGAAAAGTATCTTAAAATGAATCCTGAAGACGCTGATCGATATGGTTGGAGAGGCAGTAATACAGCAGAGAAGTTAAAAATCGAATCGCCATTACATTGGATAAGTAAAAGTGATGTATGGTCTACTAACGAAAGTGGATTTAAAGCATTAGCTGGTGGATGCCGTCTTCCCGATGCACGTTGGGGTAACCCAGGTTTATCAGCAAGTGGCTTTTGGTGGACAACTACCTCATACGAAAATGACAATAATCAAGCGGTTTACCGAAACATGGATTATAAAAATTCCAAAGTGTTTCGTTCATTCGCCTCAAAAAATTATGGATTTAGCATCAGATGCATTAAAGATTAAAGAATGAGAACCACTCTAATTATTTCACTAATTATACTTAGCTGTTTTAAAGTTTATTGCCAGGATTCAGCATCTGTAAGAAAAGATACAACTACTTTTTTAGATCGGCTTTTTATAGGAGTAGGAATTTCACCAAACTTGTCGTATCGAAGTTTAACTTCGCCGGATAGTGTTATATTTATTAAAAATTACCGCGACACAAGCGAATCAATAAGGAATTCATACGCTGCTCGAATTAATGCTTCGTATTTATTAACACGAAATTTGATGTTAAACAGTGGGCTTGTGTTTTCAGACAGAGGATACAGGATAAACAATTTTAATTCAACAAATAGCCGATATGATTTACACTATTACTATGTAAGCATACCACTTATTGCGCAATATACATACACTAAGGATAAATTTAATTTTTTTATAAAAGGTGGTTTTGATTTTGGATTATTAATGAGTCAACGCTCTAGTTTATTTATTAAGTCCTCCGAAAACAACATAAAAAAATACGATTTGCAAGAACAAAATGCATATAATAAATTTAATGTATCCCTCAATTTAGGGTTGGGACTCGCCTTTAATCTTAACTCCACAACTGGATTTTATTTATCACCGGAGCATATGAGGTCTTTCAATAGCCTAAGCAATACCCCTGTTAAACTCTATTGGAATTCATTTGCGGCAAGTTTTGGTATAATTAAAAAAATAAAGCCCTAATAGTAAATTCCGTTTAATTTCGTTCACTTAGAAAAATAGCACCCACCCTTTTAATAGTAATTTCTATGGGTTGGAATTTTACTTGCAGTTGATTGCAAATTTTTGTGTTATCGAATTCTGTTACCTCTTGAGCTGCACGAGCTGTTTCTTTTGAAAAATAAACTTTTTTACCGGAAAAAAATGAATATACCCTATTAATCCTCCAGGCTAAATTTAACATTAGGCTATCTGCCTTTATAACAGGTTCAGGGATGTTTAAAGCTCTATTAATGAATGTAAAAATTTGTTTATAAGAAAGGTCTTCGCTACTTATAATAAAACGTTGACCAAACTTTTTGTTTTCTACCAATAATAGCATAGAATTTACAACATCTTTTACATCCACATAGCCGGTTATGCCGGTTGTATAAAACCTGTTTTTATTTTTAAACGAACTGGTAAATAAATTACCACTACCGCCCGACCAAAACCCCTCACCAATAATAACAGATGGATTTACAATTACAGCGTTTAAACCCTCCTCAATGCCTCGCCAAACCTCGTTTTCGGCTAGGTATTTACTTAATGCATAATTAGAATTTTTTTCTTCCGGTTTCCAATAATTAGTTTCATTGATCTTCGCTCCCTCCTTAGCCTTACCTAAGGCCGCTACAGAACTAACGTGGCATAAGCAAAACACTTTTTTATCTAAACAGGCATTTACAATATTTAAAGATGCATTATGATTATTAAAAATCATTTTATCGGCCTCTCGCGGATCAAACGATATAATGGCAGCGCAATGATAAACCGTATCCCCTTCATTGATAAATTTTTCTAATGCTAAATAATCATCTAAATCAACCTCTTCAAACTTAATTTTTTTAAAGTTTTGAGACTCGTTATAATAAGAAAAAACACGTTCAACCTCACTCAATTTAGAATAGTTTCTGTATAGGCATAATACATTTTCATGCTTTCTGGTAAGAGCTACCAGTAAATGAGAGCCCAAAAGACCTGTGCCGCCCGTTACAATTATCATATCAGGTAAAGGTAATAACAAAAATGACTTATTTTTAAGGATTAATATTCTTTTATTAAACCCTTTGGATTAATTATCTTTGGGCAGCAATAAAAGAAAAAATGAAAAAGAACTTTGTTGAAGAATTAAAGTGGCGAGGCATGTTACACGATATTATGCCCGGTACAGAAGAATTGCTAAATAAGGAACTGGTAAAAGGATATATAGGATTTGACCCCACCGCCGATTCGTTAGGTGTAGGAAATTTAGTTCAGGTGATGACCTTACTTCATTTTCAGAAGGCCGGTCATAAACCCATTGCATTGGTGGGTGGCGCTACCGGAATGGTTGGAGATCCGAGCGGTAAAAGTGCCGAACGTAACTTATTATCCGAAGAATTATTGCACCACAATTTAGCCGGCCAACGCAAACAACTCGAAAAATTTCTTGATTTTAACTGCGGCGAGTCTTCTGCAGAGATTGTAAATAATTACGACTGGTTTAAAAATTTTAGTTTTCTTGAATTTATAAGAGATGTAGGTAAACACATTACAGTCAATTATATGATGAGCAAAGATTCTGTTCAAAAAAGACTTGAGTCAGGCTTATCGTTTACCGAATTCAGTTATCAATTGGTTCAGGGATACGACTTTTATTATCTCTGGAAAAATAAAGATATAAAACTACAATTGGGAGGAAGCGACCAATGGGGCAATATTGTTACCGGTACGGAATTAATAAGAAAAAAAGAGGGTGGAGAAGCATACGCTTTAACTACACCTCTAATTAAAAAGGCCGACGGTACTAAATTTGGTAAAACAGAAGCCGGAAATATATGGCTTGATGCAGAACGTACTACTCCCTATGCCTTCTATCAGTTCTGGTTAAATGCTTCAGACGATGATGTAAAGAATTACATCCGTATTTTTAGCTTAAAAGGTAAAGAAGAAATTGAAGCCCTAGAAACGGAACATGCTTCAGCTCCTCATTTAAGAGCCCTCCAAAAAGCGCTTGCAAAAGAGGTAACCGTTAGAGTTCATTCTGAAGAAGATTATAATACTGCCGTTAATGCAAGCGAAATCTTATTTGGCAATGCTACTGCCGATGCACTAAAAGCACTAGACGAAAAATTAATCTTAACTGTTTTCGAGGGCGTTCCTCAATACGAAATTAGTAAAGATCAGTTAGGCGCTGGGATACCGGTAATTGATTTACTGGCAGAAAAAACAAGTGTATTTCCCTCTAAAGGTGAGGCCCGCAAGATGATACAGGCCGGAGGAGTTGCACTTAATAAAAATAAGATTTCCGATATTAATCAGGTTATTAATAACGAATCTTTATTACAAAACCGCTATATTCTGGCACAAAAGGGTAAGAAAAATTATTATTTAATTAAAGTTTTATAGGTGTTAAGAACCCACTTCGGATTATACTCATTGAAGTTTTTATAATTTTAATCAGGTATCGGTTTTAATCTTTTAAGAAGTGTTTAATAAATTTAAACTAATAAATAGACAAACAACAACCTGATCATTAAGTTGTTTGAAGCATCTTTACAATCTGTGCTTCACTGTGTTTTGTTTTTTTCATAGCTGACATATTAAAATTAAACTTTTTTGTCGTTTAATTATATGTCCTATTTTTGGGAAGGGTTACATTTAGCCGGTGGCAGATTGATTGATAAGAATGATGATTCAACTTTTAATATTAGAAATACATTAAATAGAATTGCTGAAAAATATGAAATAAATGAGGAACAACTTGCCATTGCTTGGCTTGTTAATTTAGGTGTCCTTCCTATTGTTGGCAGCAACAATGCTTCTAAAATTAAAAATGCAACTTCTGCGGTTGAGATCAAACTCGACAGACAAGACTGGCATGAAATATACTTCTCTTCACTAAACAATTAATCCAGACTTTAATTATAAAAAAAATTTAACCATCTATAATACTATGAACACCAAACTTTACATATACAAATTAAAATCCCCTCACAACGAAGGTTCCAGTATTTTATTTAGTGCCTTGGCAGAAAACGAAGAAATAGCAAAGTCTCTAATATTAAACAAAGTAATTAATGAGATATACAAAAGTGAACTTAAAGAATTATTTGCTGATAAGAACACTCAACCCTTAATCTATGAGAATGGCGATGTATTTATTCAGCTATTAGGTGATGTTAAGTTATTTACACAATAGTAAAATAAATTAAGCTTTTACTTAACCTATAATGCGCCTTTAGAATAATCGTATAAAATAAAAATAAGCATAATAAGAAACTTTACTAATCTCACTTTCCATTTTTAATACAATTATAAATAAACGTGATTAATCAGCCAGCATATACAATCAATCAACTCGTACTATACTTTCTTAAGCTGGGCACCACTGGTTTTGGTGGCCCAATTGCATTAGTAAGCTCTATGCATCAACATTTGGTTGAAGAAAAAAAATGGATTAGTTAAGAAGATTACAAACAAGGCTTGGTTTTATCACAACTAGCTCCCGGCCCTTTAGCAGCTCAATTAGCTATTTATATCGGATATATACATTATCGTATAATTGGAGCAACATTAGCCGGAATTGCCTTTGTTCTTCCCTCATTTATAATGGTTTTAGCTTTAGGCTGGGTTTATATAAGGTATCAAGGAATGAACTGGATTCAAACTGCTTTTTACGGAGTGGGTGCGGCTGTAATTGGCATAATTGGAGTAAGTAGTTATAAACTCACAATAAAGACAATAGGCTCCAATTGGTTTATGTTATGCCTTTTTTTATTGAGTGCATCGATAACCTTATATCTTAAAGAGGAAAACATACTGGTAATTATATACTCAGGTTTAATTTACATGTTTGTGAAAGCACCTCCGAAAATAAAAATAGAACCCCCCTTTGTATTTGTGCCACTTGTAAGCATACTTAGTAATTTAACTTTCAATAGTAAATGGGCAAAAATAGCCTGGTTTTTTACTAAAGCCGGTGCATTTGTATTTGGAAGCGGCTTAGCCATTGTACCCTTTTTATATGGTGGAGTTGTAAAAGAATACCAATGGCTTAAAGAACAACAGTTTTTAGATGCAGTGGCTGTTGCCATGATAACCCCCGGTCCTATAATTATAACGGTTGGGTTTATAGGTTAATTAATTGATGGCTTATCTGGAGCTATAGTCGCATCGCTGGCTACCTTTATTCCGTGCTACTTATTTACAATAATACCAGCTCCTTATTTCAAAAAATATGGAGAACATCCCTCCTTAAAGGCCATTATTGATGGGGTTACTGCAGCGGCCAT
>JBIICS010000030.1:0-24899 GCA_044238735.1 Bacteroidia bacterium | reverse complement strand
AACCTTTGGTTGTAGACTTTCTTCTGACGGTGAAGAAGATGTAATTTCTCAAGAAGAATTAAGTTTACAGAACCAGGTATATCCCAATCCATTCAATAATTCGCTAAATATAAATCTTGTTGAAGAAAGTAAAGTAGAGATACTAAACATTAACGGTGCTTGTATAAAAACTATAAAATTAGGTGCAGGCGAAAATGAGCTTAATACTTTAGAATTAAGCTCGGGTGTTTATTTTATTTCCATAAGTAATGGCGATAAAAGAACCGTTCAGAAGTTTATAAAGCAATAATCATTTTTAATATATATTTATAAAAAAACCCGTTCCAATTAAGAACGGGTTTTTTAATTTAACCGATTATGCCACTAAAAATAAATGTTTTCATCTATGGCTGAAGTTACCACTTTGTTTCATAAGGGTTTAATTAGGGTATTTTTTTAGAGGAAATATTTATTTTCTTCAATTAATTTGGCAGCAACAATGCGCCTAGCCTCTTTTGTATTTAGTGGCTCGGTTTTAGTAAAGCGCTTTAAGCCCATTAACATCATACGTTGTTCATCACCTTCAGCAAACGAATTAATGGCATCTTTTCCATTTTTATTTATTCTATCAGCAGCATCATTAATAAATACACGCATAATATTTAATTGAACTTCGCTTGCCGATTCACCTTTCATATTTACCAGTTTCTCTACTCTCAAAAGAACAGACTCAGCTAAATAAGTATCAATAATCATATCTGAAATATTGATGATAACTTCCTGTTCTTTTGCTAACTGTTGCATAAGTTTTTGTGCGGCAGCACCAGCGGTCATAAGAATTGCTTTTTTGAAATTAGCGATGTATTTCTTTTCCTTAGAAAAAAGAGTATCATCGCCCGAGCCAAAATCTGGGATAGACATAAGTTCTTTTTGCACAGCCATTGCGGGCCCCATTAAATCTATTTCTCCCTTCATAGCTTTACGGATAAGCATGTCAACCACAAGCATTCGGTTAATTTCATTCGTTCCTTCAAATATCCTATTAATGCGGGAGTCGCGGTAAGCTCTTTCAACAGGCGATTCAGCACTATAACCCATACCGCCGTATATTTGTACTCCTTCATCTACACAATAATCTAAACATTCGCTACCACAAACTTTTAGCAAAGCGGCTTCAATTGCAAATTGTTCAACCCCTTTAAGAATTGCTTTTCCATGATCCATTTCACTGCTTAAAGCATTAATGGCATCCTCAATGTTTTGTGTGGCTCTGTATAGAGCAGCTTCGTTAACATATGTTCTAATAACTTGTTCGCCAAGTTTGTGACGAATAGCACCATATTTAGAAATTGGTCTACCAAACTGATTACGTTCGTTAGCGTAATTTACAGAAGTAGAAATCGTTTTTTTACAAGCACCTATTGCGGCAGCGGCTAATTTAACGCGACCAATATTTAAAATGTTTAGAGCTATTTTAAAACCATTGCCCCTATCGCTCAATAAATTTTCTACAGGCACTTTACAATCGTTAAAAAATACCTGTCGGGTTGAACTTCCTTTTATACCCATTTTATGTTCTTCTGGATTTAAAGTAATTCCCCCAAAAGATTTTTCTACAATAAATGCAGATAAATTTTCATCATCACCTATTTTAGCAAATACTGTAAAAATATCTGCAAAGCCCCCATTGGTAATCCACATCTTTTGTCCGTTTAAAATATAGTTTTTTCCGTCGGGGGATAAAACTGCTTTTGTTTTACCGCTGTTTGCATCCGATCCTGAGCCAGGTTCAGTTAGACAATAGCATGCTTTCCATTCGCCGCTAGCGAGTTTGGGAATGTATTTTTTCTTTTGTTCGGCGTTACCGTAATATAAAATGGGTAGCGTTCCAATTCCGGTATGAGCTGAAATGGAAACAGCAAAAGAATGGCCTGCCCCTAAAATTTCGGTAGCCAACATTCCGGTTACAAAATCTTTTTCAAATCCACCTAACTCTTCGGGTACATTTAATCCCAACAATCCGAGCTCTGCGGCTTTATCAAGCAGCTGAACAGTTAAGCCTTCTTCCTGCTGGTCTATTCGATCCAAGTTTGGAAAAATTTCAGAATTTAAAAAATCCTGACAGGATTGAGCAATCATAAGTTGCTCTTCATTCCATTGTTCAGGTATAAAAACATCCTGAGCATTTGTTTCTTTAATGAGAAATTCTCCTCCTTTTAATGGTGTAGACATGTTATTTATTTTTTTAATTTACAATTTTGTTGTTTAGATAATAGAAAAAAGAACAAAGAAGAAAAACATTGAACGTTATATATTTTAGTTAGTTTGAAATGCATTTAACATTTTCTTAAAATTGCAATCTCATTATCTGATTGTCTAAATTATATCTATCCTAATTAGGAAATGATTGAAATAGGGTAAAGATTTATTTTAGATAACTCTAAAAATTGTTTCCAAACTTTTAATTCTCTAAAATTATGTTTTAAGTGTACTTTACTTTCTTCAATTTTGTACATATTCCAATAGTTTCTTTCTTTCTTTCTTTTATCTTTTATAAGATTTAAACTCAATTTTAATTGATCAGCTCAAATATCCCTGCTGCTCCTTGTCCTGTACCAACACACATAGTAACCATACCGTATTTCTGGTTTCTTCTTCGAAGTTCGTTGAATAGTTGAACAGAAAGTTTAGCTCCTGAACATCCTAGTGGATGACCTAATGCTATAGCTCCTCCATTTACATTAATAAGAGTTGGGTTTAGATCCAGATGACGAATTACAGCCAATGATTGGGAAGCGAATGCTTCATTTAATTCAAATAAATGAATATCATCTTTCTTCATTCCGGCCTTTTCCAACGCTTTTGGAATAGCCGCTATAGGTCCTATTCCCATTATTTTAGGTGGAACACCGGCTATTGCATGAGAAACAAGACGAGCAATTGGTTTTAAGTTAAGTTCATTTACCATTTTTTCGCTCATCACCAGTACAAATGCAGCTCCATCACTCGTTTGAGATGAGTTGCCTGCTGTAATGCAACCATCTGAAGCAAAAACAGGTTTTAATTTTTCAAGAGCTTCAATAGTGGTATCTGCTCTTGCGCCTTCATCTGTGTCAACTATATAATCGCGAGTTTTGCGTTTATTGTTTTCAACAAATACTTCCTGAACTTTTACTGGAACAATTTCATCTTTAAACTTACCTTCTTTTATCGCTTTTATTGCTTTTAGATGTGAATTGAATGAAAATTCATCTTGATCTTTACGAGAAATTTGGTATTCATTTGCTACAGCTTCTGCTGTTAAGCCCATACCCCAATACCAATCGGGATGATCTTTAGCAATACGTGGATTTGGGATAACTTTCCAGCCACCCATTGGCATTAGACTCATGCTTTCTGCCCCTCCTGCAATTATACAATCGGCAAGACCTGCTCTGATTTTTGCAGTTGCAATGGCAATAGTTTCTAAACCTGATGCGCAATATCGATTTACAGTCATGCCTGGAACTTTATCTGTATCCAGTGCCAAAAGCGAAATTAAACGACCCACGTTAAGACCATGCTCTGCTTCAGGCATTGCATTGCCAACAATAACATCCTCAATTCGGTTAACGTCTAGTTGTGGGATCGATTTTACAAGATGACGAATTACATCAGCAGCTAAATCATCAGGACGATAAAATCTAAATCCTCCTTTGTTAGCTTTGCCTACAGCACTTCTAAATCCGGCTACTATATATGCTTCCATAAATTTTTATTAAAATTAATTTCTTAAAATTTTACCACCAGTTAAAAGACTTTGCATTCTTTCTAATGTTTTACGCTCTCCGCATAAACTTACAAAGGCTTGCCTTTCCAGATCGAGTAGGTACTGTTCGTTAACAAGAGTAGGAACCGATAAGTCGCCACCAGCCAATACATAACCCAATTTTTCAGATATCTTTTGATCATGTTCTGAAATGTATTTACCACTCTTCATGCTATTAGCGCCAACATAAACCAATCCTAATGCTTGTTGTCCTAAAACTTTAATATCATTGCGAGGAGTTGGTTGAGTATAGCCTTTTTCCACTAGTCTTAAGCATTCAGCTTTGGCTTCAGCTAACAGACGAGCACGATTTAAAACTATTTTATCTTTACCTTTTTGAAGATAGCCTAATTCAAAAGCTTCATATGCTGAAGTAGATACTTTCGCTTGGCCTATAGTTAGGAATCTATCACGGAAGCGGTTTAATTCAACATCTCCTTCTTTTATTTCATCGGAAAGTCGTAAAGCAAATTCTTTGGTTCCGCCACCACCCGGAATAACTCCAACACCAAATTCAACCAAACCCATGTATAGTTCGGCATGAGCTACAACAGCATCAGCATGCATAGATAATTCACAAGAACCGCCTAAACACAAATTGTGAGAAGCTACTATAACCGGTATTGAAGAATATCTAACTCGCATAATAGTATTTTGGAAAGCACGCACTGCAAAATCTACCTCGTCTAATTCTTGTTCAGCCGCCATCATAAATATCATTCCAACATTTGCACCGGCAGAGAAGTTTGCGCCTTCGTTACTAATAACCAAACCGTTATAGTTTTTTTCTGCAATCTCAATTGCTTTGTTTATTCCCTCCAAAACTTCACCCCCCATAGTGTTCATTTTGGTTGTAAATTCGAGATTTAGAATACCATCACCAATATCGGTAAGGGTAGTGCCAGAGTTTTTCCAAACAGTTTTGCTTGGCCTTACAACATCAAGTTGAATAAGGTTTTCGGTGCCCGGAATATTTTTATAGCTTTTAGAGAAAGTATCATAATAGGTTTTTCTGCCATTTTCAACCTTGTAAAACGAGCTATTGCCATTAGCTAGAAAATCATATATCCATTGAGAAGGTTTTAGATTCATTTTTTCCATAAGACCTACAGCTTCTTTAACACCTACAGCGTCCCAATATTCAAACGGGCCTATATCCCAACCGAAGCCGGCTTTCATGGCGTCATCAATTTTATATATGTCGTCTGTAATTTCAGGAATACGGTTAGATACATATTGGAATAGGCCTGCAAAAGTAGCTCTGTAAAAATCAGCAGCTTTATCTTTTCCACTAACTAAAACTTTAACCCGATCTTTGAGGTTCTCAACTGCTTTTGCTGCCTCTAGCGTTGCAAACTTAACTTTAGCTTGGGGTTTATATTCCAGAGTTTTTAAATCCAGAGCTAAGATTTCAGTTTTGCCGTTAGCATCTTTAACTTTTTTATAGAAACCTTGTTTAGTTTTATCTCCAAGCCACTTTTGTTCAACCATTTTAGAAACATATCCCGGCAGTTCAAAGTAAGCACGTGCTTCATCATTTGGACAATTTGCTTTTAATCCATTCGCTACATGAACTAAGGTGTCTAAGCCCACAACATCACAAGTTCTGAAGGTTGCAGATTTAGGTCTGCCTAAAGCAGGGCCGGTAAGTTTATCCACCTCTTCTACTGATAAGCCCATTTTTTCTACAATATGGAACAAAGACATAATGCCGTAAACCCCAATTCTATTAGCAATAAAGGCAGGGGTATCTTTGCACAAAACAGTAGTTTTACCTAAATGTAAATCACCGTATTCCATTAAAAACGAAATAACATCGGAATCGGTTTTTGTTCCAGGAATTATTTCGAGAAGTTTTAAATATCGGGGAGGGTTAAAAAAGTGTGTTCCGCAAAAATGTTTAACAAAGTCATCGCTTCTGCCTTCTGCCATCATGGAGATTGGAATACCAGAAGTGTTAGTGGTAATTAAGGTACCGGGTTTTCTGTATTTTTCAACCTGTTCAAAAACCTGTTGTTTAATATCCAATCTTTCAATTACAGCTTCCAGAATCCAATCGCACTCAGAAATTTTTGGCATATCATCATTAAAATTTCCGGTAACAATTTTATTACTAAATGTTTTACTGTATATAGGAGAGGGGTTGGATTTAAGCGCTGTTTGTAAAGCATCGTTAACAATTCTGTTTTTAACAGCAGGATGATCGAGCGAAAGGCCTTTTAATTTTTCTGTATCATTCAGTTCTTTTGGAGCAATATCAAGCAATAGAACTTGAACTCCAATGTTGGCAAAATGACATGCTATTCTGGATCCCATAACACCGGATCCTAAAATTGCCACCTTTTTTATGTGTCGGCTCATTTATTTAGAATTATTATTTACAATTTGTAAAATTTCGTCTAATATTTTATTTAATGTATCCAGCTTCTTATCTCCAATTTTTAGAGATAATTGATGATTGAAATTTTTAACCGTTTCTTTAGCAATATCTCTTTTCTTTTTTCCGAGAGCTGTTAAAACAACAATACTTTTACGGGCATCATCTTTGTCTGACTTTCTTTTGATTAAGCCTTTTTCTTCGAGTGCAATAAAAATACGGCTAAGTCCTCTGGGATCTAATCCGATTGAGGGTCCTATTTTTGTTACCGGTGTTCCGCTTACCGGATCAATATTTAACAGAACTAGAGCTGTTGTAGAAGTTGATCCATTTTTAATCGCGATTTTGTTGTACATACGGTCAATAGCATGCCAGGTGATTTTTAATTTTGCGTCAGTTGTTTCTTTTTTTGTTTGAGTTGTTGCCATTTTTGATAATTTTTAGATACCCCAATATACAATTATTAAGCATTCATACCAATAATTTTAAATTAAAAATTAATGATATTGGTCATTAAAATTTGGATAAAAATGATTAAAATGAATTTTTTAAGGTTAAAATCAGAAAAAACCAATAAATCGATATAAAAAAGGGGGGTGTTGAGTAAAAAAACATAAAAATTAGATACTACCCCCCCTAAATTTTATATATTTGTGTCGAAATTTTTAAAAAATATACAAAATGCCAAATTTAAGAGATAAAGCAGTTAGTGAAGTTCTTCGAAGAACCCCTGTTCAGGTTCCGGTAAAAAAAGCTTCCGAAATATTTGCCAATAAGGTTTTCAATAAAATGGCCATGCGTCAGTTTTTAACCAAAGAGGCCTACGAAGCAGTTATCAGCGCTCAAGAGCATGGTATGCAAATAGACCGTAAGGTTGCAAGTCAGGTAGCAGCTGGTATGAAAGACTGGGCCATGGCAAATGGAGCTACACATTTCACCCATTGGTTTCAACCATTAACCGGATTAACTGCCGAAAAACATGACGCATTTTTTGAGCCGGTAGGGGATGGTATGGCAATTGAAAATTTTGAGGCCGGACAATTAGTACAACAAGAACCCGATGCATCTTCTTTTCCTAACGGTGGCATTCGTAATACTTTCGAGGCCAGAGGTTATACGGCATGGGATCCTTCTTCGCCGGCTTTTATCTATGGAGAGACTTTATGTATTCCTACTATATTTATTTCCTATACCGGAGAGGCGTTAGATCACAAAACTCCTTTGTTAAAAGCATTACATTCTATTGATAAGGCAGCAACAGAGGTTTGTCAGTACTTTGATAAAAATGTTACTAAGGTAATTGCAACTTTAGGATGGGAGCAGGAATATTTTTTAGTTGATTCTGCCTTATATAATGCCCGCCCCGATTTAGCTATAACGGGCAGAACTTTATTTGGGCATACCCCTGCCAAGGGTCAGCAGTTAGAAGATCATTATTTTGGTTCTATTCCCGAGAGAGCTTTCAGCTTTATGCGTGATTTAGAGCAAGAGTGTTTGATGTTAGGTATTCCGATCCGTACCCGTCATAACGAAGTAGCCCCAAATCAATTTGAGTGTGCGCCCATTTTTGAGGAAGCTAATTTAGCGGTAGATCATAATTCGTTATTAATGGATGTAATGGAAAAAGTGGCTCGACGTCATAATTTCCGTGTGTTAATGCATGAAAAACCATTTGCTGGCGTAAATGGAAGTGGTAAGCACAATAACTGGAGTTTATCCACCAACACTGGAAAAAATCTTTTATCACCAGGTAAGAATCCAAAAACAAACATTCAGTTTTTAACCTTCTTTATTAATACTGTTCGTGCAGTATATGAGCATGCCGATTTATTACGTGCCTCTATAGCTTCTGCAAATAACGATCATCGCTTGGGCGCTAATGAGGCCCCACCCGCTATAATGTCCGTATTTTTAGGGTCACAGCTATCAGATATATTGAATGAGTTGGAGTCTAAATTAAAAAATGGAAAGTTAAGCGGAGATGAGAAATCGGAGTTGAAATTAAATATTGGAAAAATCCCCGAAGTATTATTAGATAATACCGACCGTAACCGTACCTCTCCGTTTGCGTTTACCGGTAATAAATTCGAATTTAGAGCGGTAGGTTCTTCTCAGAACTGCGCTTGGCCAATGACTGTGGTTAATACCATTGTAGCCGACCAGTTAACAAAGTTTAAAAAAGAAGTAGATGCCTTATTAGATAAAGGCCAGAAAAAAGATGATGCTATTTTTAGTGTATTAAGAAAATACATCGTTGAATCTAAAAACATTCGTTTTGAAGGGAATGGGTATGGAGATGAATGGGTGAAAGAAGCCAAGCGAAGAGGTTTAAATAATGTAAAAACTACTCCACACGCATTAGATTTTCTGGTTTCTTCTAAATCTGTAAAACTTTTTACGGAGTTTAACATTTTTACAGAACGCGAACTAGAGGCTCGTTATGAAATTAATTTAGAGACTTACACCAAGAAAATTCAGATTGAATCCAGAACTATGGGAGATTTGGCACTAAATCACATTATTCCGGTAGCAATTAAATATCAAAATGCACTAATCGAAAATGTTCGAGGATTAAAAGAAATTCTTACTGCTGCAGATTTTAAGAAAGCATCAGAAATACAAATTAGTACCATTAAAGAGATTAGCGAACATATCGCTGTTGTAAGAAAATCGGTTGATAATATGATTGAAGAGCGCAAGAAAGCCAATGTTTTACATGGTAAAAAGCAAGCAATTGCTTATTGCGAAAAAGTAAAAGCTTATTTTGAAGCTATACGTTATCATGTAGATAAGTTGGAATTAATTGTGGATGATGAGAATTGGCCATTGCCAAAATACAGGGAGATATTATTTACTAAATAAGCGTTAATTTTAACTTCTAAAAGCCCGAAATTTCGGGCTTTTTTTGTTTAAACTCGTTCTGTAAAAAATTAAATTTAACTTTGTTTTATGAATCAAATGTTCGACTCCAAATTCTTTTACCGTTTAAGGTTTTTTATATTGGGTATTTTGTTGGGTACCCTCGTGCTTTGGTTGTTTTATTGGAAGGATAACAGAAAAAACGTTTATAAGTGGCCCTCAGAAGTTATTAAAGAGAATATTTTAAGATATAAATGGGAAATAGATCCCAAAACACTATGCGAGTTTAAATGTTTGGGCATTGACTCTTCAATTATTAAAAGAAATTTGGACGAAGCCACAATAAATTATTCAAAGAGCGATGTGTCTGCTTTCCCTTGTAAAAAGTATCTTATTGTAAGTAAAATAAATGAAATTGAATATAGTATTGCATATTTAATTTGTTCCGATTCTATTATAAAAATTAATGCTATTTCTCCTCTTACTAATTGTAACTGCCCTAATTAGGTTAACAACTTTGTTAAAAAGTAGACTATTGGTCTAAATTAAACCCTGCTTCTATTTGGTTATTTTGTTAAAACCAAAAAGCATTCTCATGGCCAAAAAGAGTAAAAAAATCTTCGTTTTAGATACTTCAGTAATACTTTACGATCATAATTCAATTTTTAGTTTCGACGATAATGATATAGCCATTCCTATTACAGTTTTAGAGGAAGTAGACCGATTTAAAAAGGGTAATGATGTAATAAATTACGAAGCTCGCGAATTTATTCGTGAGTTAGATAATTTGAGTAAAAATATAACCATGCAGGAATGGTTGCCTCTTAGCGGTAAGGCGAAAGGTAAATTTAGAATTCTGCTCAATGAGAGTTCCCCAAAGGTTGATGCCAATGTGGTTTTTGGCGAACGTAAAGCCGATCATCAAATATTAAATTCGGCACTTCGACTTAAAGATGAGTTTCCTGATCGTTTTGTAATACTAGTTACTAAGGATATAAATTTACGATTAAAGGCTAAAGCGCTTAACCTTCCATCCGAAGATTTTGAAACCGGAAAAATTAAAGATGTAAATCTTTTGTATAAGGGCTATTCTGAAATTGATGGTGTAGATAATGAAATAATCGATAAAATATACACTCAGGGGGTAACCCCCAAAGAGTTAGGTTTAAAGGTTTTGCCGGTTGCTAATCATTACTTTTCAATTAAGAGTCAGGAGCAAGCGGCCTTAGCTTTTTTTAATCCCTTAAGTGGTTTAATTGAAAAAGTGGTGAAAGAAACCGCTATGAATGTTAAGCCTCGTAATGCCGAGCAAACTTTTGCCTTGCATGCATTGGTAAATCCTAATGTGCAACTAGTAACCATACAGGGAGTTGCTGGTACAGGAAAAACATTATTGGCTCTTGCTGGTGCTCTGGCTCAAAAAACAAATTACCGTCAGATATTTTTAGCCAGACCGGTAGTTCCCTTAAGTAATAAAGATATTGGCTATTTACCTGGTGATATTAAGTCTAAAATTAACCCGTATATGGAACCGTTGTGGGATAACTTAAAATTCATCCAGAGTCAGTATCGTGAAACCGATAAAGAATATGCTCGCATAAACGAAATGGTGGAAAAAGAAAAAATACACATTACACCACTGGCTTATATAAGAGGAAGAAGTTTAGCAAATATCTTTTTTATTATTGATGAAGCACAGAATTTAACACCTCACGAGATTAAAACTATTATAACTAGAGCAGGTGAAGGAACTAAAATAATTTTTACAGGTGATATTTTTCAAATTGATACTCCTTATCTGGATACACATTCTAATGGCTTAAGTACATTAATAGACCGATTTAAAAATAATGGGGTATATGCTCACATTACTTTGGAAAGAGGTGAAAGATCAGAGTTAGCAAATTTGGCAGGCAATTTACTTTAGTAAAAAGTAATTAACTGAATACAGATGAACGAATAAACAATTGAACAAAAAAAAGTATGAAACTTAAAGTTGGAATTTTTTTCGGAGGGGTATCAAAAGAGCGCGAAATTTCATTTGCCGGGGGGCGAACGGTTTATGATAACTTAAATAAAGACTTGTTTGATGCTGTTCCTTATTTTGTAGATAGTTTCAATAATTTTATTGAGCTTAATTGGGAATTTGTTTATAAAGGGAGTGTTCGTGATTTTTATCCTCCTGTAAATTTTCTACCCGATTCGCCCGGAGAATTTCAGGTTTATGCAGAAAGCCTTGGGCAGCTTAATTCTTTTAAGCAGGAAGAACTTACCCTGCCTTTGGGCACCAAGGTAAATATTGAACAAATTAAGAATAAAATTGATTTCGCGTTTCTCGCTTTGCATGGTCCTTATGCCGAAGATGGTACCATACAGGGCTTGTTTGATTTTTATAACCTACCATATTCGGGAAGTGGCATTTTGCCTTCCGCAATCGGAATTGATAAAGTTGTACAAAAGCAATTAATGATAAATGCCGGATTTAACAGTCCAAAATTTATGGTTGTAAATAAAACCGAGTGGATAAATGATTTAGGCAGTGTATATGAAAGAGCAAAACTGGAAGTAGGATATCCTCTGGTAGTAAAGGCCTCTACCCAAGGTTCTTCAATTGGTGTAAGCATTCTGCAACAAGATAGTTTTGAAGATTTTAAAAATGCAGTTGAAAAAAGTTTTTTTAATTTTTCTGTAAAATCTACAGAGTGGAATGCTTTAAACGAGCACGATCGAAATCAGAGAGTACGTATAATTGCCGATATTCGTGAAGGTATTGGAATGCCCTTATTGCTTGATGGTAAAGCTATTTATCATCCTGATGATTTAGTAAGAATACTTAATAAAGAACTATCCGGTAAAGACGAGGTGAAATTGCAATCGTTTGATTCTGAAAGTAGAATTATTATAGAGCAATTTATAGAAGGGAAAGAATTTTCATGTATAGTAGTGCAGGATGAAAATAACAAAGCTATAGCTCTTCCTCCAACTGAGATAAGAAAAGGGAAGGAGTTATTCGACTATCGTTCCAAGTATTTGCCTGGTTTATCTCGTAAAATAACACCAATACAATTACCTATAGAAAAAATTGAGTTAATAAGAAAGACATGCGAAAAGTTATTTAATGATTTACATTTTGGAGTATATGCTCGCATAGATGGATTTATTAAAGAAGATGGTACTATCTTCTTAAACGATCCTAATACTACTTCGGGTATGATGCCCTCCTCCTTTTTCTTTCATCAAGCTGCTGAAATCGGGCTTAATCCTTCTCAGTTTTTATCCTTCATAATTCGAACTTCTTTAGCACAACGAACCATTGAACACAAATACCATCCCGTTTATGTAAATTTGTTAAAACTACTGGATGATAATATAGAAAAGGCTCGTTTGGCTGTAAGTAATAAAATTAAAGTGGCTGTATTGCTTGGAGGATATTCTTCCGAACGTCATATTTCAGTTGAAAGTGGAAGAAATATTTACGAAAAACTTTCTTCTTCATCAAAGTATACGCCGGTTCCGGTTTTTGTATCGGGTAATAATTCGGTACACCAACTCCATGTAATTCCAATTAACACATTGTTAAAGGATAACGCGGACGATATAAAAGAAAAAATCGAAAATTGGCACGTTCATCCTATCATACATCAAATCATAAACGAATGTCGAGCTATTACGGCTAAATATGCTACTGCTAACAGTTTAGCCGCACCTCGTTTAATAAATTACAATGATCTGGCTAATGAGATAGAAGCAGTTTTTATTGCTTTGCATGGCAGACCGGGTGAAGACGGTGTTGTTCAGTCTAATTTAGAGAAAGTTGGTCTCCCTTACAACGGTTCGGGTGTATCCAGCAGTCAGATTACAATCAACAAATATCAAACTAATGAGATTCTTAAACAAAATGGATTGTTGGTTGCAGATCATTTAATGTTGGATAAGTCTGCTTATTTGTTAAATCCCAATACCGAGATAGAAAAAGTAGAGTCAGTTATTAAATATCCCTTTATAGCAAAACCCGTTGATGATGGTTGTAGCTCTGCAGTTAAAAAAATTAAGAATAGAAAAGAGTTTGAAGCCTTTATTTCTCTGATGTTTAGAGATGGTGAAGCCTTACTTCCAGAACCGGCAGAAGTTCTAAATATTAAACCAAAGGAAGAATTTCCAAATAAATCCTCTATATTAATTGAGGAGCTAATTTCAAAACGCGATGCTATTCATTTTTTAGAGATAACGGGTGGTATGTTAACTCGTTTTAACGAAAACGGAGAGCTGATTTATGAGGTTTTTGAAGCGAGTGAGGCCCTGAGTGAAGGAGATGTATTGAGCCTTGAAGAGAAGTTCCTGGCAGGGCAAGGTCAAAACATTACTCCGGCCCGTTATGCAAAAGATCCAAAAGAACGTCAGCGTATTTCGGATTGTGTTAAATCTGATCTGGAAAAGGCGGCTAAGGTTTTGAGTATAGTTGGTTACACGCGAATAGATGCTTTTGTAAGAATATTTGCAAATGGAAAAGTAGAAACTATTTTCGTTGAAGCTAACTCGCTTCCGGGTATGACTCCGGCAACGTGTATTTTTCATCAATGCGCAATAAATGGGTACAAACCATATGATTTTATTGATCGTATCCTGGATTTTGGAATGAAACGATTTAATAAAATTCCTGTATAATTCCTGTTTTAAAATTTAACTTTGTAAAATGGGTGATAAAGCTAGTTCATTGTTAGAGTATATAAAAACCAAAACTTTTTATAAGCATTTGGCTCTAAGCTCAGTTGTGTTTGGCGTTGTTATTTTTATTCTATTACAATTTTTAAGTTCTTTTACGGATCATGATAAATCAATTGAGGTGCCCGATTTTGTTGGCGTTAAAACCGGCGATTTGGATAAGTTTATTGAAGGTAAAAACGTTCGATATCAAATAATTGATTCTATATACGAAGATACTAAGCCCAAAGGGGTAGTGGTTGAACAAACTCCTGAGCCAAAATTTAAGGTAAAAGAAAACAGAACCGTTTATGTAATTGTTAATGCTGTTTTGCCCTCGCAAATAAAAGTGCCCGGATTAAAGGATGTGTCGTTACGCCAGGCCTCCGCTATTCTTCAAAGTTGTGGTTTAAAATTAGGCCGACTTACTTATGTTCCCGATATTGCCCGAAATGCTGTTTTAAAACAAATGTTTAAGGGAGAAATTATACAACCGGGAACATTTATACCGCGTGGCTCTTCCATAGATTTGGTTTTAGGTAAAGGAGAAAGCGATGAGGAGGTTTCTGTTCCGGAATTAATAGGAATGACCCGTAAAGAGGCCCTCGAGATGATTAACCTTAATTCCCTTACGGTGGGTGCAGAAGTTTACGACTCACAAGTTAAGGATTCGGCAAAAGTATTTGTATTTCGTCAAAGGCCCCTTGCAAATTCAACCTCAACGGTTAAATCGGGAAGCAGTGTAGATTTATTTTATACAACCGATCTCTCCAAAATTACCCGCGATACTTTAGGAACAAATGCAGATGAAGCAGATGAAGAGTAGTATATTAAAATACTTTTTTTTGCTTATTCTCTTTACGGTGAATGCAAGCGCTCAGGAATTTGAGACCAACGAATTATTTTATAATCCTACTCGAAACTACTCAACTAATTTCCTTCCTAAATCAAACATGCAAGTTGCCTTTTCGAGCGGTTTGTGGAGCAAAGTGTTATTTAAAATAGATACTCTTAGCTTGCCCTACGTTGACGACTTTTCTCGATATTCTCTAATTAGTTATGATAGCAGTGCATATCCCCTTAGCGGAAAATCTTCCGTAATAGTGCAAAATTTTAAAGTAAACGGCTTAACTGTTGATAGTGTTTATGGTCGTTTAAATCCTACATACTCCTATTTTTTTAATCCAACCACAAAATCGGTAGATAGTTCTTTAAATACATTTAGTCAGGTAGAATTTTATTTAAATTATTATAATCCATATATAGTTTCTGAAACCAAGAGGTTGTATCCGGAAACCGTTAGATTGGAATACGATACGCTGGGTAATATTATTAAAAGTGATACACTTGCAAGAGACACAATTTACAGGTTAATATATGATACCTTACGTGTAATAGATTGTTCCTCTGCTTATGGTTTGTGGTTAGACCATGATGTTTATTTAAACGACAACTACCCCGTTAACCCTCCAACAGTTACCGTAGCAACATTTGATGGGGTAGATTCTACGGGTTATCCTTACGATTTTTCTACGGTTAATTCTTATGGTGTTGCAGATTATTTAACTTCCAAACCCATCGACCTAGAGAGTAATATTACAGATAATGATACTACTGTATATTTAAGTTTCTTTTATCAGCCCGAAGGAATTGGAAATGATCCTGAAGAAGAAGACTCACTCGCACTTGAAGCGTATTCTCCAGTATTGGGTTATTGGACACATCTTTGGAGTACTACCGGCAGAGAGTTAGGGGCTGAACAAGGCTTTAAACAGATTATAGTTCCAATTAGAGGGCCTTTACTCTTAACAAAAGGATTTCAGTTTCGTTTTAAAAATTATGGCACATTATCGGGCGATTTCGATCACTGGCATATCGATTATGTTCGATTGGATAAAAACAGAACTTCTTCCGATACCTTAATTTTTGATCTTGCCTTAGCCAAAATAGACCGAACATTTCTCAGTTCTTATTATGTAATGCCGTATAAATATTTTAAAGCTGCTCCTGCTTCCTATTTAAAGCCCTCTGTGTCTTGTTCTATTAGAAATTTATCCGGTTTATCGCCCACCTCTTCCTCTATTGCGCTTAATATTTTTCATAATGGTTCGCTGGTTTTTTTAAAGAATTTTGGTGTTGTTCCATTTCTACCCCAACAACTTCGATCGGTTAGTTTACTTGGCGACACGTTTAAATTTCCAAGTTCTAACCCACCCGAATGGATTGATTTTAAAGTACTTTATAATTTTTCCTCAACTATAGCCCCAACAATAGACATCCCCTACAATGATACTGTGTATTTTAACCAGGCGTTTCGTAATTATTTTCAACGAGATGATGGAAGTGCAGAGGCTGCATACTTTATTGACAGTAAAGGTTCAGTAGCAGTAAAGTTTGAAATTCCCCAGGCAGATACCCTTAGAGCGTTAGATATGATGTTTATTCCATTAAGCCCTGCTCAACTAACTGCTCCGTTTAAAATTAGAGTTTGGCAAGACAGTTTAGGATTACCGGGTGCAAAACTATACGAATCGGGCGGATTTTTACTTCCTTCACTGGATGGAAAAAATAATCCAACGTTATATCTGTTAGACAATCCTCTTGTACTTCCTGCCGGTGTATTTCATGTTGGATGGTATCAGCAAGACAATGAGCGTTTAAATATAGGCTTGGATAAAAACACCAACAATAATGCCTATACAAGTTATAATGTTGACGGTATTTGGTACAATTCCATTATTGCAGGCACTCCGTTAATCAGGCCCTGGTTAGGTGCTGATCCAAATGTTAAAGTGTATCAACTTGTATCGAATGATAAGTTGACTTTTTTTCCAAATCCGGCAAAAGACTACTTTATTATAAATTCGGAATTTAATTCTCAGATAGAAATTTTTAATCAGGCTGGTCTTTTAGTTGATACATTTACAGCTACAAGTTCCTCCATGTTATACGAAACTTCTAAATTATCCAGTGGAATTTATATTATTAAGTCAACCGGATATAACCTAACATTAACTCAAAAAATGGTAGTTATAAAATAGGTTAGGGCTTAAATTCTTTCAGGTGTTGAGGTAAAAAGAAAATTAACCAAATACTAATAACGATGAGCCCTCCAATAAACGGAAAGTAACAGAGTTGTTTTATCCCCAAGTTAAAAAATTCATCACTCATCCAAATGGAGTTGGCCGATATCCAAAGCAGTATCGCTAAGTTCGGTAAAAAGTCGAGCCATTGTTTCCAGGTTTTATGACAAATCATGTAAGCCAGTATGATAGTTGGAAATATCATTAAAAGTCCGATAGACTTAATTTGCAAAGCCCAGCAAGTGTCTTTTACCAGCCAAAACGGAATGTGGATGTATTCGTATAATCGTATTCTATTGTTCACCTTACTAATATAAATAAGTTATTAAAGAATCTTTGGAAGATTGAAAAATAAAAGGTTCATTATTTAATTTAAATATGCTTTTAAAACGAATTATTTAGTAGGTGGCTAGCACCTTAATACAAAGTGGATATCAATTATTTTAGTATGGACTGAGTTCTAGCTTATTTTAAACTTAAATTTGATTAGTCGAATGTTATCTATAGCCAATGAGGATTATTTTGAACTTTATAGTAATTAATAGTATAATTTGGTTTTTATAAAAAAATCAACCCCCCCCACTTCATCTATTTTAAAGGGTTTATAGCCTATTTTGCTTATATTTAGTATGTAATCATGCATATTAAAAATTATTTTTTTACACAATGAGCAAATTAGATTCTGTAAATAAAGCCATTCTTCAAATGCAGGAAAGCATATTGCATTTATCAGAGCAACATGCTGAAAATAATTGGGTACAGGATGGAAAAGTAAAGCTTGCTGAAATATTAAGAGGTGAAAAGAATACACATCAGCTTGCTCAAGAAATAATTACCTTTTTCTTCGATTATTTTACATGTCAGATTGGTACCTTTTACACCATTAATAAAAGCGATCAATTGGCGCTTACTTTATCTATAGGCAGCGATAAGGCGGTACCAGAAATTCTTAATAAAGAAAATTCGTTAATTGCCCAATCCATTCAGCGTAAAAAACCCATCTCAATTAATTCAATTTCTTCAGAATTTTTTAAAATTTCTACATCATTGGGTACTTCCAGTTCAGTATCCATATTGGTTGTTCCGCTTTTTTATAATCAGAATTTAGTTGGTTTTATAGAATTAGTAAAATTGATTCCATTTACTACCAATGAAATGAAATTCATTGAGGAAGCTTCCGAATCAATTGGAATTTTCTTGAATTCTTTATTAGGAAAAATTGAGTTGGAAAAATTACTGCAAGATTTAGATATTAAAGAACAAGAATTGCAGAATAGGATAAATGCGATTAATCAATCCGCATTAGTGGTTGAGTTCGATATAAATGGAGTAATCCTAGATGCCAATCCCCTTTTTTTAAATAAAGTAGGTTACACTTTAGAGGAATTAAAAAACTCACATCATAAAATTTTAGTTTGCAAAGATGTTAACTATGAAAAAGATTTTGCATTTTTTTGGCAAGAATTTAAGTCAGGAAAAATCGCTTCAGGCGAGTTTAAAAGAAAATCAAAAACCGATGAAATTATATGGTTACATGCAAGTTATAATCCCGTTTATGACAAAACAGGAAATGTTTACAAAGTAATTAAAATTGGCTACGACATTACTGAAATGAAAAATCAGAGGTCGGAAATAGATAATGTTACTTTAAAACTTAACCAGCAAGTGGCTGCTTTAAACAGGGCCGCAATAGTTTCTGAAACTGATGCGAACGGTAACATTATTTATGTAAACGAATTGTTTTGCAATATTTCTGAGTATTCCCGTGAAGAATTAATTGGTAAGAATCATCGTATTTTAAAATCAGGTAAGCAACCGGATGGGATTTTTAAAGGAATGTGGAAAGCAATTAGCAGTGGTTTAACATGGCAAGGGGAGATTTTAAATATTAGTAAAAATGGCAATTATTATTGGGTAGATACAACTATAATGCCTTTTAAAGACCATACGGGTAAAATAGAGAAATATGTGGCTATACGCTTTGATATAACCAAACAAAAAGAATCAGAAGCCTTAAAACGTCAAACCGATGCACTAATAGCTGCACAGAAAGATCTTGAAGAAACGAATACAGAGTTGGAGGCTCAAACACAAAAGTTACAAGCGTCGGAGGAGGAATTGCGTGTGCAACAAGAAGAATTGATGCAGAGCAACAAGGAGCTGGATGAGAAAACCAAAATGCTTGAAGAGAAGAACCATGCGTTTAATGAAAAGAATTTAATGCTTATTCAAGTTGGAAAAGATTTGCAGAGAAAATCAGAAGAATTGGCCTTAAGCAGCAAATATAAATCGGAATTTTTGGCTAATATGAGCCACGAACTCAGAACTCCTCTTAATTCTATTATTTTGTTAAGTAAGTTGCTAACTGATAATTTAGAAGCAAATTTAACTGCAGACCAAGTGGAGTATGTTAACGTAATTCATAAGGCAGGAAATAATTTACTCGAACTTATTAACGAAATACTTGATTTATCTAAAATAGAGTCGGGTAAAATGGATATTAATCCCGAGACTATCAATTTAAATGGGTTTAAAAAAGATACTGAAGATTTATTTATGCATTTAAGTAGGGATAAGGAAATTGATTTTTCAATCAGTATCTCTTCCGATTGTCCAAAAGAAATTTATACTGATCGTATGCGAATTGATCAGGTTATCAAGAATCTTATATCCAATGCTTTTAAATTTAGTGCCAAAGGAAAAGTTACATTGAGTTTAACTATGCAAACTAATAAACTTATTACGTTTGCAATTTCTGATACGGGTATTGGAATTCCCTTAGATAAACAAGCATTAATTTTTGAAGCATTTCAACAGGCAGATGGATCTACTAAGCGTAAATACGGCGGTACAGGTTTAGGTCTTTCTATAAGTAGAGAAATTGCACACTTGTTAGGTGGCGAAATACGTGTTGAAAGTGAACCCGGAAAAGGTAGTATTTTCAGCATCACTATTCCTGTATATTATAAGGAAACCAATAATGACGATTTGAATAATGATTTACAAAACTCAAATACTATTGATGTAGTTGAAGATTATATTGAAGATGATCGTGATGAAATAATATCTAATGATAAAACAATCTTAATTGTGGAGGATGATGTAACAACAGCAAAGTTCGTTCAGCAAGCCGCTCGAAAACGTGGCTATAAAACCATTGTTGCCTTAAATGGTAATCTAGGTGCTGAATTTGCAAGAAAATATATTCCTTCCGGAATCATTTTAGATATACATCTTCCTGTAAAAAATGGATGGGACGTGTTAAAGGAAATTAAAAATTTTAAAGAAACAAGCAGTATACCGGTTCATATTCTTTCTTCTGATGATATTGATAAAAATAAATCCAAGTTGGCTGGCGCTTTTGATTATTCAGCTAAACCGGTAAACGATAATTTGTTAAACTCCATTTTTTCCTCTCTCGATGATTTAAAGAATGGTGTTTCCGGTAAAATTATTTTGTTTTCGGATAGTGATAAACACCGTTTGTCCTTGGAGAATTTTTTAAATGAAAAGCATTTGGACGTAATTTCTATTGATCCTGATAGCGATTTATCAATAGCTCCTTTAAAAGAAAATACTGCGGCTATATTAATAGATATGGACATTAAAAAAATACGCGTATCTAAATTTCTTGAAAAATTAAAGGTTAATTACGGCGGAAACTCTATACCCGTTATTGTCTTTTGTAACTCTTATCTTTCATCTCTTGATCAAAAAAGAATTAATCAATTCGAAGATTCTTTCATTATTAAAATAGTTAAAAATTATTCCGGAATAACTCAAGAAATCGGACATTTCCTCAATTATTTAAGTAAGGAAAATAGTGGCAGAACAATAAAACCTGCAATAATTCCGGCAAGGTTGTTAGAGAATAAAAAGATTTTAGTAGTAGACGATGATGAACAAAATCGTTTTTCAATAGGAAAGTTGCTAGAAATGAATAAAGCCCATGTTATTCAGGCTAAAAATGGCAAGGAAGCTGTAGAAGTATGGAGTTCAATTAACGATATTGATATAGTTTTGATGGATATAATGATGCCGGAAATGGATGGCTATGAGGCAACTGAAAAAATAAGAAAATTATCCGGAGGTGAAAACGTTCCAATAATAGCACTAACCGGAAAAACACAATCCGATGAGCGTGAAAAATGTATTAAAAGTGGATGTTCCGATTATTTAACTAAGCCGATAGACGCAGATTTTTTAATTTCTCTCATAAAGATTTGGTTAATGAATAAAGAAAGTAAAATTTGATTATGAACGAGAATGTAAAATTATTATTGGTAGATGATGATGAGCGAAATATTTTTGCTTTGTCTGCTTATCTAAAAGTTAAAAAATTCCAAGTAGATTCTGCACGAGATGGGCGCGAGTGTCTTGATAAGCTAAATAAAAATAAATATGATGTTATTTTACTTGATATGATGATGCCTGTTATGGATGGCTTTGAAACGCTTCGTGTAATGCGAGCCGATATTGAATTGAAAAATAATAAAGTTATTGCACTAACGGCATTGGCAATGAAGGGAGATATGGAAAGGTGTTTAGAAGCTGGTGCAAATGATTATTGTACAAAACCGGTTGATATAGATAAATTGATTCAGAAAATAAATACATTATTAACTTAAATGAATTCTACAGCAAAAATTGAAATAGGTGAGATCGAAATTGAAGAAATCGTTGCTGCAATTTATGATGCTTCTGGTTACGACTTTTCAAATTATTCAACTCCCTCACTTCAAAGAAGATTACAGCGTTTTATTGATTTAAAAAAAATCATTAATCTTTCGGGTTTCATTGAACAACTGCATAATGATAACATTCTCCTTAATGAATTTATTGAGGAAATTACAGTTAATGTAACCGAAATGTTTCGCGACCCTTATTTCTTTAATATTATGAAGAAAGAAGTTTTAACACAATTAAATGAGCTACCGTCCATTAAAATTTGGCATGCCGGATGTTCTACCGGTGAGGAGCCTTATTCAATGGCTATAGTTTTAAAGGAGGCTGGTATTTTAGATAAATCGATTATTTATGCAACCGACATCAATCAAAGTGTTCTGCAAACGGCTGCAAAGGGAAGATATCCCATGGATCTTTTAAAAACTTACCAAAGAAATTATGCTGAATCTGATTTAAAAGGAAATTTTGAACATTATTACGAATTAATCGATGAGAGTATGGTAATTAAAGAAGAGTTTCGTAATAAAATTATATTTAGCACTCATAACTTGGTTACAGATAGCGGCTTTAATAAATTTGATATAATTATATGCCGAAATGTAATGATCTATTTTAATAAGGAATTACAAAATCAAATTTTACAAACATTTTATAATAGTTTAAATGATCATGGTTTTTTAGCTTTAGGTTCAAAAGAGACTATTCTGTTTTCATCTATTGAAAAAAACATGGACACCTTCAATCCACAATTCAGAGTATGGAGAAAAATGGCGTAATTGTTATTGGTGGTTCGGCAGGAAGTATTGAGGTCCTTGTTAAAATGTTAACTTATATTCCTTCTGATTTTCCTCATGCTATTGTTATTGTTATTCACCGGAAAGCCACCGTTGAATATCATTTGGAAGATGTTTTTAACATAAAATCAAAAATTAGGGTTTTTGAAATTCAGGATAAGATGCAGTTGAAACCCAATAATATGTTTTTGGTTCCGGGCGATTATCATTTACTTGTTGATAAAACAGGTTTGTTATGCTTAGATGTGTCTGAAAAAGTAAATTACTCTCGACCAAGTATTGATGTTGCTTTTGAAAGCTTTGCAAAAGTTTATGGAAATAAATGCATCGGTATCTTGTTGTCAGGTGCAAATTCAGATGGTGCAAAGGGTTTAAAGCAAATAAAAGAATCGGGTGGACTAACCATAGTTCAATCACCCGAGTCGGCTTCTGTTGCAACAATGCCAATGTCGGCCATTAATTTATTTTTTCCCGATTTAATTGCTGATCCTTTAAGTATATGTAATTTTATTGCTGATATTTCAACTAAAAGTATTCAGCAAGTTTTCAAAGAAATAAGAAAAGTTGATGAAGCTGAAGTGGAGTTGCCTCATGTATTATTAGTAGATGATTTAGAGGATAACCTCTTTACTTTAAATGCTATTTTAAGATCCGAACCTTATATCCTCCACAAAACAACTTCAGGAAAGGAAGCTTTAGAAATGGCTTCAAAAATTTTATATGATTGTATCATTCTTGATGTTCAGATGCCCGATTTGGATGGTTTTGAAGTTGCCAGGCAACTTTCATTAAAAGAAGAAACTAAAAACATACCTATTATTTTTTTATCAGCGCTTGGATCCGATAAGGAAAAAGTTATTCAGGGTATTGAATCTGGTGCTATTGATTTTTTAGGTAAACCTCCCGATCCTTCTTTACTCTTGGCAAAATTAAAATTGTGCATCAAAATAAGTGAAAAAACAAAAGAAACTCATAAAGTAGTAAAGAATGTTTTGCAGGAGCGTGATTTAATGAGGGAATATACAACTGATGTTAGCGCTAGCTTAAGATATGCGCAAAATATACAGCAAGCAATTCTTACAAATCCGGAAGCTATAGCATCCCAGTTTAGCGAAAGCTTTATTTTCTTTCAACCTAAAGAATCAATTGGAGGTGATTTCTATTTTATGAAAGAAGCGAATAATGAAATTGTGCTTATTTGTGGTGATTGTACCGGACATGGTGTTCCTGGCGCAATGATGACCATGATAAGTGTTAATATTATTCGAAATATAATTGATAATAAAGGAATTACTAGTCCTGATATTATCTTAAAAGAAATGTCGAATGATTTTCGCTCCTCTTTTAGAAATGAGTTTACAAATGTTTCAATTAATGACGGCTTGGAATTAGCTATTTGTACATTTAACAAAAAAGAAAATAAGGTTCTTTATGCAGGTGCAGGAAGACCATTAATTAAATTATCTTCTGGAATTTTAGAACTTATACAGCCCGAACCTTTTGGTATAAATGGAAATATGCAGGAGGATATTCAATTTACGTTGCATCAATTTGATTTAAGCGTTGGCGATCGCTTTTATATGTACTCTGATGGAGTTGTAGATCAGTTTGGAGGACCAAAAGGGAAAAAATTTATGACAAAACGTTTTCTGAATCTAATTGGTGAGTCTTTGCAATTGAGTTTAAAAGACCAATATGAGTATATTAAAAAGTCGGTTAATGATTGGAAAGGCAACGAGGAACAAATTGATGATGTCTTAGTTTTGTCTGTAGGACTTTAATGTATGCATAATATTATAGGTTAAGAACTAAGAAAAAAATTGCGCTAGTTTAAAAATCTTATTCTGTTAAAATTAAGCTATAAACTAACTGTTTTTTACAGTCCGGTTTTTAATTTTTTTCATCAATGGCTGTTTTTATCCTAATTACACTATATAGTTGAGGTATTGCTTTATGTTATTATAAACTACGGCAAAAATAACGGTTATCTCCCTAGGTTGTTTTTTAGTATAGGGGTATGGAGGCAAATTTTCTAAATTACTTTTGCGAGTTTAAAATCTTTAACAAAAAGTAGCGATAACCCGTATTTATTTATACATATTATAATTAACTTTAAACCTTATGCTTTTAACATTAATTAAAGAAAGTATTCTTTTTGCCTTTCAGGCCATGATAGGTAACAAACTGCGTACTTTTTTATCTTTATTAGGGGTAACCATCGGTATTTTTGCTATTATTTCTGTTTTTACGATGGTGGATGCCCTCGAAACCAATGTGCGTAAAAGTGTAGAATCGTTAGGCGATAATGTTGTTTTTATAGCCAAATGGCCTTGGTCTTTCGGTAGTAACTATCCCTGGTGGAAATACATGAATCGCCCTTTGCCCTCGGTAGAAGAGCTCGAAATCATCGAAAAAAATTCTAAATTTTCGGAAGCAGTTTGTATGGTTGCCGATAACCAACGTTCGGTTAAATACCAAAGTAATGTAATAGAAGGTGTAAATGTTAGTGGTGTTTCGCATCATTACAGTTTGGTTAAGGCACTTAAAATTGAATCCGGCAGATATTTTACCGAGAGTGAATCGGCAGGAGGAAGGAATTACGCCATAATTGG
>JBIICS010000136.1:0-7473 GCA_044238735.1 Bacteroidia bacterium | reverse complement strand
ATTTTAGGCCACGCAAACGATGCGGTTCTCAATAAAGTTACCTCCGTAATGCAGAAGGGAACATCATTTGGAGCCCCAACTGCTATGGAGAATGAATTGGCAGAACTCATTATTTCAAACAATCCATTTATTGAAAAGTTAAGATTTGTCTCGAGTGGTACCGAAGCTGTAATGTCGGCAATCCGACTAGCCAGGGGTTTTACAAAACGTGATAAAATAGTAAAGTTCGAAGGTTGTTTTCATGGACATTCGGATGCTTTATTGGTTAAAGCCGGTTCGGGATTGGTAACTTTTGGCAATTCATCTTCTGCCGGTGTTACCGAGGCAGTTGTTAACGATACATTGGTTCTTCCCTTAAATAATAAAACAGCTTTGGAAGAATGTTTTGCCTCGTTTAAGGATAAAATTGCAGCCGTAATTATAGAGCCCATTCCAGCTAATAACGGTTTATTACTCCAAACCGAAGATTTTTTAAGATTCTTGAGAAATATATGCTCTGCTCATAATACTTTACTAATTTTTGATGAAGTAATTTCGGGATTTAGGGTTGGATTTTGTGGTGCCGCGGGTCATTATAATATTAAACCCGATATTATTACCTATGGTAAGATAATTGGTGGCGGATTTCCTGTTGGTGCTTATGGTGCTTGTAAAAATATGATGAGCCACATTTCTCCGGATGGTGGTGTATACCAGGCAGGTACTTTATCCGGAAACCCCGTAGCGATGGCTGCCGGTGTAGCTCAGTTAAACGAATGTTTAAAGCCCGACTTTTATAGCAACCTAGAACAAAAAACATTAATATTGGTTGAAAGTATTCGAAAACATATTTTACTTAAAGGGTATTCGGTTAATGTGTTTTCAATCGCTTCTATTTTTTGGTTTGCTTTTTCGGATAAGAATTTATTTAGAGCTGCGGATGATATAAATCCTGATTCGATGCAATTCTTCAAAAAATTGTTTCATTATTTATTAGAAAATGGCATTTACTTCGGTCCAAGTGGATACGAGGTTGGTTTTGTTGGACAGGCACATACTAAAGAAGATATTGATAAAACGATAGAAGTAATTTGCAAAGGATTGGATTTTGTTTATAGCGAATAAAATTAAAGGAGTTCGCTTTATATTCTATATTTAAAATGAGTTGTATAAACTAATACTCCAATCCTGTTTATCGTAATGAAATTAAAACACGCCATATTACTATACCTCCTAATAAGTGTTATTGATTTGGTGTTTTTTAAAAATTTAATTCAAAGCAATGATGCTTTTCCTTATTTGTTTATTTCCGAAAAGTATGCCCTTGGTCAATTTAATGAGGCTGTAAGTGGTTATTGGAGCCCTTTATTATCATGGCTTTGTGCTCCTTTTGTGTTATTATTTAAAAATCCGGTTATTGTAATTAAAATTTACAATAAGTTATTCGGTCTAATTGGCATTTATGCATTCCATTATTTCTTAAAAGCAAGCGATGGAATATATCCTGCGCTCGAAAAAATAAGCTTAGTATTTTTTATTATACTTCTTAATTTGTACTCGCATACCGAAACACCTGATTTTATTGGGGCTAACATTTTATTGGGTGCGGTTTATTTGAGTTGGTGTAAACACACTAATGGATCCTATCGATTTTTATGGGTCGCCTTGTTGTTGAGTTTTAGTTATTTTGCAAAACTTTATAATTTCTTTTTTTCTCAGCTTGTCTTAATTACTGTAATTGGAGTTCAGCTTTTTATTAGTAGAGAACAATATTTGAGTATTGTTAAATTTTACTTTAAACAATTGCTGGTTTATTTAATTTGTTGTTTTTGTTGGATTATAGTGTTACATCATAAATTTGGTGAGTGGAGATATGAATACTCGTCAGCATTTAATAAGTCAATTTTTGGTCCGGACAATTGCAAAATAGGGGACATTGAAAAAAACATGATTAACCCGATGGTTAAAAAAGGAATTATCATACCCGAGAAAAATCAGATTTTTGTTGGCGCAGATGAACCCCGAATATATTACACAATAGTAAAATGGAACATGTTTTCTATGGAAAACATAAATCGAACATTTAAAATTATTTTCAAAAATTTCAAAAGTATCTATTACGATTTTATTCTGCGTTACATGCTTTTTCCTCTCTTGTTTTTATTGATTTTTTGGCGCCAATATAATGCTGAAATCCAATCAATAACGGGTTCGTTATTAATGAGTTCTTTTTTTTATATAATAGGATATGTGTTTATTTTTTACGCACCCCGTTATGCCTACTTTACACATCTTTGTGTATTTATCTCGTTTAGTTTAGTTGTATGTTCTTCATTTAAAATTAAAAGTTTTGTATTCCTTTTCGCTTCCATTTTTTTTATTGTTTTTTTCTCCCGTAATATGTTTATAGGTTACAAAAATGATTTTGACCGAATGTTTGTTCATCAAAAAATATTTAGTAAAATAAATGTTTTAAAACAGATGAATATAAATGGCCGTTCTTGTTTAGTGGCAGATTTATCTGCCAGTAAAGCCAAAGCACTTGATGAGGAGCAATTTGGATTTATTATGGTAAATTATTTTTTAAGGAATCAGGTTTGCGGAGTTGTTGATTCTAAAGCCCTTGATTTAAATATGGTTAATCGATTAAAGAATGATTCGATTAATTATGTTTTTGCATATGAAGCTAATATTAAGCAAAAACTAATTAAATTAGATTATTATTCGAAATATAAAATAAATAATAACGGATTGGAGTTATTTGCAAGGTGAAAAGATGGATTAACATATGGACTCTTTTTTTATTTTTTAGCCCATTTTTAATGGCAAAAGATCTTGATAGTAACTATGTTAGGAGGTATAAGAATAAATTGGTAATTGGTTACTTTCAATCATATAGACGCTACGAGTTAACAATTGGGCAAAAGATTATGCCCGATTCTTCCGGTTTATCTAATTTAAAATATGTTTCTCCCGCAAACGATGTTTCTGGTTTTGAAATTAATTACGATAAATTATCATTCTCATTTGGATGGAGAACACCGGTACAGTATGACAATACCTGGAAAACGGGCAAAAGTTCCACTTCCGCCTATAATTTTTCATTTACTCTACCTCAATTTAGAATAGAAACTTCTTATAGAAATTATATAGGTTTTTACGAATCCAATTCTCCTAATTATATAAATAATTATAACGATAAAACTCCATATGTTCGAAAACCATCAATGGAGATGAACAGTGGTAAGGCAAAGGCTTTCTTTTTCTTTAATACTAAAAATCGATTTTCTTTTATGTCGGCTTATTCTTGTACCGAACGTCAATTAAAATCAGCAGGCTCACTCTTTTTTATATCTAGTTTTCAGTTTTTGGGGATGAGATCTAAAACACCTGTTATACCTGATCAAGTTCAAAATTTATACGGAAAATTTTACTATGATTTTAATCGAGCAAAATCATATGGAATTGGAATTGCACCCGGTTTCTCCTACAATCTGGTAATTTTTAAAGGATTGTTTGCTAATCTTACATTTGCTATTGGTCCCGAAATTCAATCCCGATATATTTCTACATTGTCGGGAATTAAATATACGCAGTTAAGAATTGGAAGTGTTTCAGACTTTAGGGCTGGTGCTGGATTTAATGGTAAACGTTTCTTTTGGATATTTAATGTTTTAGTAGATTATAACGATATAAATCATAAATCAATAAAGTTTGAGAGTCGTTATATATCGGGTGCTTCTGTTATTGGTTATCGATTTGGACTAAGAGAAGGGAAACTGATTAAAAAAATGAAGAATAATAAATACTATAATTTATTATGATTAGAGTATTAAAAAACTTATTTTTTTTTATCGTCATTTTTGTTTCAAAAGCCTATGCTCAACAAATTTCGATTAAAGGCACTGTTTTGGAAAACGACAGTGTATCAACTATACCTTTTGCCTATGTTGTAAATAAAAATACCAAACTAGGTATTACTACCGATGAGAACGGAATCTTTAATTTAAAAGCAAATTACAATGATACCTTGCTTATTAGTTATTTAGGCAAAGTGCCTGTTAAAATTAATCTAAGTAAGTTTAGCTCTACTAATGGTATTGTAACTCTAAAAATAATTCTGATGAGCAAACCACAGCAATTAAAAGAGGTAACCATACGCTCAATCGACTTTTCTAAAGAACAGCGCAAACAATATGAAAAGTTTATCTATAAACCCCAAAACAATACACCTTTAAGCAGCCCCATTTCATTTTTATACGATCGCTTTAGTAAAGAGGCCCGTTCTCGCGAAAAGTTGAGAGAATTTTACGAACAAGACCTTATTGAGGAGGCTGCCAGAATGCGTTTAACAGATCAGTTAATTGTAAGATTAACCGGGAATCCGTCAATGAATTTTGATAAACTTCAAAGTATATGTCACATTTCTAACGCATACATTGCAACGGCTTTAGAATACGATTTATATTTGCAAATTCGTAAGTGTTATAAATCTTACATGTATAACCACGAATAATTCTACGATGAAACTAAGTCCACTTGGTGTTAAATGGATGATGAACTTGTATCCACCATTATTATTTAACAGAATTGTTGTGCAAGAAATTAGTCCCGATTTTTTATATGCACGAGTATTGATAAAAAAGTCTTTTTTAAATCGAAACCTAAACGGTACAATATTCGGGGGTACACTTTTTAGTGCAGCCGATCCCTTTTTTTCGGTATTGTACTGGCAAATTTTTTTACGCAAAAAAACGAGAATGGAAGCATGGGTTAGAGCCATAGAGGGGAACTATTTTAAACCTGCAAACAGCAACATTACCCTTGAATTTAAGCTTACAATTCAAGATATAGAAGAAGCGGAAATTATGGTAGATAAAGAAGGTAGAATAAAAAAATGGCATATAATTAATTTAGTAAATGATAAAGGTGAAGTTTGTGTCGAATTTAAAATTCTGGTTTATATGCGCAAAGCTAAATCGGGTAAAGATAAAAGTGTATTCTAATGAATTTTGTATTAAAAATTAAATCGTTTTTTACTGGTCTCTCTTTTTCTGCTAAAGCGCTTTTATTTTGTTTCCTTATTATCTGGTGGTTTAATTTTAATATCAAGCGTTGGAAAAATTTAACTACCATAAGTTACGACGTGGTTTCTTACTACGCTTATTTGCCGGCTTTATTTGTTCATAACGATTTAACGCTTCAGTTTGTTAATACAGATGGAATAGATTATAGAGGGAAATCTCAGTTTTGGCCTATCGAAATTGAAAATGGATCGCTGGTGATTAAGACAACCATGGGCCTTTCGTTTTTATATCTACCTTTTTTTTTAATTGCTCACGGTATTGCCTGGATATATGGTTTTCCTACCGATGGTTTTTCGTACCCCTATCATAAATACATTCACTTATCTGGTGTAATTTATTTTTTTATCGGCCTCTTTTATTTAAGAAAGTTGCTGTTAAGATATTTTAATGATAAAGCGGTAGGCTATTCAATACTACTATTGGTTTTTGGTACTACCTTTTTTTATTATTCAACTCACGAAGCAGCTTTATCTCATTTATATAATTTTTCTTTGTCTGTTATCTTTATTTATACATATGATCTGTTTATAGATAAGCCTCACTTCCTTAAATCAATACTTATTGGTTTAGTTTTTGGTCTGATGATTTTGATAAGGCCCGTTAATATATTGTTTGGATTATTTTTTATGTTATATAGGGTATATAAATTTTATGATTTAAAGGAAAGAATGATGTTGGTATTTAATTCTTGGCCTTTATTCTTAACCATGGTAGTTCTTTCTGTCCTAGTTCAAATTCCTCAATTGCTTTATTGGAAATATTTAACCGGTCATTATTTTTTTAATAGTTATGTAGGCGAATGGTTTTATTTTAATAAACCTCATATTACGGAAGTCCTTTTTAGCTATCGCAAAGGTTGGTTGTTATATACTCCAATTATGATTTTTGCTATTGTTGGTTTTATTATTCCTGCTAGCAAACCACATCGATTTTCAGTGTTTATTTTCTTCATGGTTTTTTTATACGTAATCTCCTCTTGGTGGTGTTGGTGGTATGGTGGTTGTTTTGGAATGCGCCCCATGATGGATATTTATTCGGTTTTAGCTCTTCCTTTTACTGCTTTTATTGTATTTGTGCAGCAACAAAAACAATTATTTAAAAAGCTTTTATCCGCTTTAATCGTTTTGGCTTGTTTGGAAAGTATTCATAACTATAAAAAATACAGAAGTGGTGCCATACATTGGGACAGTATGACAAAAGAAGCTTATTGGGATTCTTTTTTTAGAATGGATAAATCAGCGGATTTTCAATTGTTAATTAAAGCCCCGGATTACGAAAAAGCCAGATTAAGTGGTAGCGAATAATATTAAAAAATAAATTTACAGTGCATTTAGAGTATATTCTATTGATGCTTATAATATTTAGTCAATAATTTTTTTGTTATAATGCCAATTATAGAGCCGTTTCCCCCAAAAAAAAGCGCAAACTGTAAATAGTTTGCGCTTATAAAAATTATCAAAAAATAAAATCTATCTGCACAACGCATCAATAATATCCTGTCGGGTTATGATGTGTGCACTACCCAACATATCTTTAACCAATACAGCACTATTGTCTTTTGTAATTAATCGGGAAACCTCTTCAAGTGGGGTGTTAACATTAACAAAGGGAAATGGAGCTTTAGCAAATAATTTAACGGGTTCGGCTTTGAGCTCCGGTTTATCAATTAATGTAGCAAAAACCTCAGTATCATTTAATGCACCGGTAAAATCACCACCCTCGTTAACCACCGGTATCTGAGAAATATTATATTTTCTCATTAAAGCAACGGCTTCGCCAACAGGCATTTGTTCTTTGGCTGTAACCAAACGTAAATCTTTATGTCTTTCTATAAGTTTTAAAGCAGTAACTTTTTCATCCTCTAAAAATCCGCGATCGCGCATCCAATCGTCATTAAACATTTTGCCCAGATAACGTGTGCCGTGATCGTGAAAAATAACCACCACCACATCGCCTTCTTTAAAAAGGTGTTTTAATTGCACTAATCCGGCCATAGCACTTCCTGCGCTGTTTCCTACAAAAATTCCTTCTTCACGGGGAATTCTGCGGGTCATAATGGCAGCATCTTTATCAGTAACCTTCTCAAAATGGTCAATTAAATTAAAATCTACGTTTTCCGGTAAAAAATCTTCTCCAATTCCTTCGGTTATATAAGGGTAGATTTCATTCTTATCAAAAATTCCGGTCTCCTTGTATTTTTTAAAAACGGAACCATATGTATCAATCCCCAAAATTTTAATATTTGGATTTTTTTCTTTTAAAAATTTGGCAGTTCCGCTTATTGTTCCACCTGTACCAACGCCTACCACTAAATGAGTAATCTTGCCATCCGTTTGTTCCCATATTTCGGGTCCTGTAGTTTCATAATGGGCCTGAGAGTTGCTTGGATTATCATATTGATTTGGTT
>JBIICS010000029.1:0-25465 GCA_044238735.1 Bacteroidia bacterium | reverse complement strand
GTATTAAATACCAACGTTTTCCCATTTAAATCTACCGTCCCGCCATTTAAAATTAAACCTGTTGTACTGGCCGCTGCACCATTATTGGTAATAGTTATGTTATCTTGCAAAGTGTAGGTAACACCGGGAGCATTAACGTAAATATCCCTATAAACATTAGAGGCAGACGCACCACTGGTAAATGTTTTACTTCCAGAACTTGCTGTTAAAACTAATACACTATTAAAGTTAGACATCTGGAATGTAGAAGAACATGTATAATTACCTCTTACAACGATATCGAAACCACCCGTACTAAAACCACCTGTTCCAGTAGAAATGGTTAAATCATCCAAAATATCTAAATCTCCAAAATTTGTTGCATTTCCGAGTGTTAACCATCCTGAAGATTTATTTACCACAACATCATAAAAACTTTTACCGGCAATTGCAATTGGCGTAAACCCTGGAGCAGAAGCAACTGTAGAACCGGTTAACAATAATTGATTACCAGTACCATTAAAAGTAACTACCCCGTTTCTGGCCATAAAAACAGAACCTGGTGCAAAATTATTCCAGTCGCCACCCACACTTATCCCATAATTAGCCGTTGTTACGTCAAACGTTATATTAGTTCCGATTGTTAAACTGTTACTTAAAGAAATACTACCCCCAAGGGTTTTGGTTCCTGTTCCGCTTAATACAACATTTCCAAAAGTACTCTGACCAATTAACTGATTAGCGCCATCAAAGGTTACGGTTCTTCCATTATGTTGGAAAACGCCGCTATTTGTCCAATCGCCCGCAACTGTTAAATCTATACCATTTGAAGACCCATTAAAAGTTGCACCGTTAATGTTAACATATCCGTTAACATCTACTAAGTTTCCTATTGCTCTATTAAGAGTCTTAGCTCCAGCATTTGATAATTCCAGATTGTTTAAAGAACAACCCGTGCAATTCATAATTATATCTTGGCTGTTTGAACCATCGAGATATAGTGTACTACCGTTAGATATTAATCCGGAACCTGTTCTAAAAAAGAAATTATCACCCACATAAATATTCTGATTTGAAAAATCGAAGGCACCATCAAGGGAGGTTGGTGTGGGAAGTGCGGGGGGATCATTAGGTCCGTATACATCTAAAAAACCATCGATATTTATAGTTGAGTTTAGTTTAACCAACCTATTAGCGGTTGGTTTATTTACCCTTATTCCACCAAATGCACTTAAGTCATTACTGGTTATATTTTGATTTGCAGTAGTCCCATTAAATAAAACTAAGGCTCCAACTAATTGACTGAATATCCCGGTCGGTTGCTGAATCCAGTCACCACGAATTACAATACTTCTGGTATTAGCATCAAAAGTAGAGCCGTTATTAATATTAAAGTTATTTAAAATAGTAATGGTAGAACCATTCATAGTTTTAGTTCCACTTCCTGCAGATGTTAAATTAGCAAAGGTACACACGTTACCACCTGTTAAAACCCCCTGATTTACACCATCCAATGTTATTAGTGAAGTTGGGTTAGCATAAATAGTTGAGTTTAATAACCAATTACCCGCAACGGTGTGAGGGAAGCCGCCGTCAACAAATACCCCGGAATTACCATTGATATATCCGTTAATATCCAGCGAGGCAGTTGCTGTTTTGTTTAAACTACCGGAGATAAAAATGCTGCCATAAGTGAAGCCATTTGCTATTGTTTGGTTAGAACCATTATAATTAAAAACACTGGCAGGGTCCATGCTTTTTGCCCCTTCGAAGGTTGGCATGGTAGAAGCACCAAAATCAGGATGCTGAATATTTAACCAAACGTTAGATCCAAGTGTAAAAGTATTTGATGAGCCTATGGCGTTGATATCATTTTGAATCAAGTCTACCGATAACAAAATAACATCGTCTCCTGCCGGATTACTCATCGAGAAATTTCCGGTAATGTTATAAGGTCTTCTAAACGTTTTAGTCCGGGTAGCTGTTGGAAGCGTTTGGGTAATACTAAAGTTGTTAAATGTATAAGTACCTGTTGAGTTTACAGCGAATATTTGGTTAGCGTCTGGCGCATCCATAGTAAAAGTACCTGTATTATTGGTATTAATTACTGTTGGGGTTCCACTATCGTCAATATTACCTTCCAGGGTGTGATCAAAACCATTAAGATCGAAGGTTATACCATTATATAATTGCAAGGAGCCGTTTATATCCAAAGGCCCGTCTGCTGTTTTAGTGCCTGATGTTGCACCCCTTAAATTACCATACGATAAATTTCCACGAACGGTTTGTGAAAAAGTAGCATCATAAATTACATGTGAGGTTGGGCCGATTTGAACCGTTCCGAAACCTGTTGGAAAATTATCCACTCCTCTGCAATATAAAATTACATTTACGCCGGTTGTTGCCGGATCTATGGTAAAAGTTTTAGATGCGGTACCGGTTATAGTTGTATTATTGGTAATAACCAAATAACTGGTGGCAGAACTTTGTTTAATAGTTAAATTACCTCCCATTATTATATTGTTTGCGGTAGCCGGAGCGGCAAAACCTGCCCAATGTTGCCCATCAATTATAACATCGGCCGTACCAAGGGACATGGTGTTGGTAGCAGAGGTAGTGTATATACTAGGGTTACCCGGTGCAGTACCCGAAAATGTTAAAGTACCCGACCAGTTGCAGGTTCCGTTTACCAATAATCGGGAGTTAGTTAAAAAGATTAATGGACCATCTACCGTAGTTCCGGCAGAAATTGTGGTTAATCCAGATATTGCGTTTGTAACGATTCCGAGCGTATTTTTAATACCAGAATTAGAAAAGGTAATGGCAGAAAAGAAACAATTAGAGAAATCGATTGACTGTGCAGAGGTACCATTAAATATTGTAGTTGCAGAGGATGAATAAGAACTTCCGCCAGCAACAGAAAAATTACCATTAAAAGTTTGATTACTAGCTCCAGTAGAAACTGCGGTATTACTGGTAATAAGGAATGCTCCGTTTACTGTACAAGCTGTATTGAAAACAACACTAAGCGCATTGGAAAGCGTTAAATTATTAAACGTTATTCCAAAATTATACGGGGCAGAACTACCAATTGACTGAACAGTATTTCCATCAAAAGTTAATGTACCGGTACTAACTAAGGCTGTGGTAGATCGCTGATACCAGTTTCCACCAATGGTGTGGTTTAATCCACCATCGTTAAAAACAGCATTGGCATTAAGAGTAACTGTTCCATTTATATCGAGAGGCAAAGTAGTTGTATAGACAACTGAACTAAAGGGTACAGTGGGTGAGTTAATGGTAATGTTATTAAATATGGGAGAAGTAGTTCCTGAAATTGTTCCACTTGCTCCGTCTAAATTCACATTTATTACACGAGAAGAGGTTGGCGCAAAGTTAGCTTGACCATTATTTATCAAATTCCCTCTGATGGTTAAAACATGGCTCGCACTGGATGCACCAATATTTACAATAGCACCCGAAGAGATATTTAAAGTGGAATCTAAAACCACTGTCCGTCCGGTTGCATTATTACCAAATGTTAAGGTGGCTCCATTTAGAAGAGACAGTGCCTTAAGGCTAATGTCCTGATCAATTATAACAGCATCAAAGTCCTGAACAATAAAAATACTGGATCCGTCAGTTAATTTATTAGTGGTAGGATTAGTACCTCCGCCGGCAGGTAATGAATTCCAATTGGTTAAACTGCTGAAGTTTGCATTACCCTGGCTGTAAAAAGTAGATCCAGAGGTAGACCATATTAATAAAGTACCAGGATTCCCATTATCATTATCGTTTCCTTCTCCTGCAGTTCCTGAGGCCAATGCGCCGCCCGCATTTGTAAATGTGATTGCTCCCGTTCCACTTGTACGTGAAATATTAAAAGTTGGCCCGGATTCAAAAACGGCCCCCACAACGGTAGAAGCCAAATTTACAGGAGTTGTAATGGTCATATAAGCCGTTCCTGAACCATTGCGGAAAGTAGTATTACTTAAATTATTAGTTGCATCAATGCTACCGTTAGTAATTGTAATACCAGCTCCACCAGTATATTCAATGATGCCATTATTAGCATGAAATACTGAAGTAGCTGCTCCAAAAGACATTGTATATGTTCCCGAACCATCATTAGTAATGGTTGCCGGACTACCTGAAGAGCCCACTACCCTGAAAACACCCGAGCACGCAATATTAACTCCACTGGCAACTCTTAAAACTCCATTTGGACCAATATTTAATCTCCCACTTGCTCCAATAGTACTGGCTGATAATAAGCGGGCTGTTTTTCCATTTAAATCGAATAATCCATTAAAAGTAGTTGCCCCGGAAATAGTTGTAATACCACTGAGATCCAGTCTGAGTGAAGAAGATGCATTAACAGTGAGAGCTCCTGGAATATTTAGAGCGGCGGTTCCAGAAATTACAACGCCACCAGCACCAGAGATAGTAAGAAGGCCCGAACCGGTAAAGGCAAGGTTATCAGACATCCAATTTATAGCAGAAGTTGCAGTAACCGTAGTAGCCGTTGCTATTGTAGCGCTCGTAACATTAAAGGTACCGGCAGTGTATGTGATACCTCCGTTAAATATACAGTTTGCTGAATTTAGGGCGGATAAGTCCAAAGTGCCGGCGGTTAATGTAACCAGGCCAGTAAAAGTAGAGGCGGCACCATTATTATTATCGGTTAAACTTCCAGTGCCACTTATTGAAGTTGTTCCAGTTACATTAAACGCCCCTGAAGTTGAAATTAAAAGTGGGCCGTTAAATACGGATAAATTTTGGGGAACATTAATATTTCCAGTTCCACCAAGGGTTGTTCCTCCAGCACCGGTAAAGGTGATTGTGCCTGCACCAGTGAAAGCGATGTTTTGAGCCAGCCAATTAATAGCTGATGTAGCAGTTACTGTTCTATTTCCAGCAGTTCCTATGGTAACATTGGGTACATTAAAAGTACCAGCGGTGCATGTAATCCCCCCATTCATTACGCAATTTACCGTGCTCAAGGCAGATAAATCTAATGTTCCGGCAGTAAGCGTAACTAAACCTGTAAAGGTTGATACTGTGGCATTATTATTTTCGGTTAAGCTTCCTGTGCCATTTACAGTAGTGGCTCCGGCCACACTAAACGAACCAGCTGTTGAAATTAAAAGTGAGCCTGAAACAATTAAATTTTGTGGGATACTTATATTGCCGGTTCCTCCCAAGGTGGTTCCACCGGAACCAGTAAAAGTTACAGTTCCCGCACCGGTAAAAGCAATATTTTGAGCAAGCCAATTTATAGCTGATGTGGCATTTAATGTTATGTTTCCGGCAGTTCCAATGGTAACATTAGGCACATTAAAGGTACCTGCGGTATAAGTTATACCACCATTCATAACACAATTAGCCGTATTAAGGGCAGATAAATCAAGAGTTCCGGCAGTAAGTGTAACCGAGCCGGTAAAAGTTGAGGAGGCAGCATTATTATTATCAGTTAAATTACCCACTCCACTAATTACAGTGGCACCAGCCACATTGAAAGCGCCAGAAGTAGAAATTAATAACGAACCAGATATATTTAACGCAGCGGGAATATTAATATTTGCAGAACCCCCAATGGTGGTTCCTCCATTTCCGGTAAAGGTAACAGCTCCCGTACCCGAAAAAACTATATTTTGTGCTAACCAATTAATAGCAGAGGAAGCTGTAATTGTTCTTGGTGCAGAACCAGAGGGTCCAATAGTAACATTAGGCACATTAAATGTTCCGGCGGTATAAGTAATACCACCATTTATAACACAATTAGCGGTACTTAATGCAGATAAATCTAATGTTCCGGAAGTAAGAGTAAGTATACCGGTAAAGGTTGTAACAGCAGCGTTATTGTTGTCGGTTAATCCACCACTAATAGTTGTGGTTCCCGAAACAGTAAATGAGCCTGTGTTTGATATTAAAATAGATGAACCTGCATTAGACGTTAAACTACCGGGTATGGTTAAAGGATTATTACCATTTATAGTTAAGGTACCGGAAGTAACGGTAATATCTCCACTAAATGAAGTAACTGCAGCATTTAAACTGAATGTTTGAGTGGCATTAAAAGTAACTGCACCTGTACCGGATTTATTTAAAGTACCTGAATTAGAAATACCTCCGCTGAACACAAAAGGAGAGGTATTTGCAGTATTAAGTGACCCCCCGGTTTGGATAGTTAACAAACCAGTAAAAGTATTAGTTCCCGCATTGTTGTTATCCGTTATAATCCCACCGCTTCTTATAGTGGTTGTGCCTCCTACCGTAAAATTAGAATTAGCAAAATTAAGTGTTCCTAAAATTTGAAGATGAACATCTGCTCCTAAAACCCAGGCAGCCGTTTGGGTATAATTGTGAGTAGCTTGTATAAAAAAAGTATCAGTAGCAGTAGTAAAATTAGATGGGCTAGCACCCGTGCCATTAGGGTTGGCCGTCCAGTTGGTCAAAGTAGTTGGAATAGTTTGTCCGGATCGGGAATACCAATTAGCTCCCCTAACCTGGTTTAGCATGTTTAAACCAACTATAAAAAATAAAATAATCCGTGGTAAAAATTTAATCATACTCTATAATATTACTTATCTATACAGACTAACAACTTGTTTTTCAAATAATTAAAATCTAAAGGGTTTGCCCTACTAAAAATAAACATCCTTTTTAATTTAAGTTTAACATTAAATAACACCTTTGATTCCTCTAAATTTAAAAAAAGAAAATAAAAAAACAAATTTATTTTCAGCTATTTTTATCACTGATTACCGAGTAAAAATCAGTATAGAGCCTTTCGGTATCAAGGATTTTGAGCAATTTGAAAATAAAATTTTACAAATGACAATTATCATTTTTTGCCTCCTTAAAACACTATAATTAAGTCTGTTACAACATTGGTTTTTAAGCTAACTTATTGAGCGAAGTATGTGTTTTTTATAATTCTGAAGACACTTTAATTTACCTTTTTAAAGGGAATTGCCTTATTTATTTTTTAAAAAATTACTGCCCAAACATAAGCGTAACGGTAAAAAATTAGGTCGTTTAAATTGAATGATTGATTATAATTTATAACCAAAATCCAGTTTTTAGCTAAAAAAATTCAGTTTATGAAGTTTATTCACAACTACTGCTTAATTTTGTAAAAAAATTAGGATATGTGTGCTCAAATAAAAAAAGATTTTAAAACCAAATTACTGGCCGAAATATGTGAAACACCCGGTGCACCTGGCTTTGAGCAAATAATTCGGGAGCTGGTAATTCGGGAAATTAAATCGCTGGTAGATGAGTACCGAATTGATAATATGGGCAACGTGGTTACCTTTAAAAAAGGAAGTTTACACGGCGGTTCTAAATCTAAAAAGGTAATGATTGCTGCCCACATGGATGAAATTGGCTTTATTGTAACGCATATAGATAGTGATGGCTTTCTTCGATTTATCCCTTTAGGCGGATTTGACCCTAAAACACTTACAGCACAAAGAGTAATTGTGCATGGCAAAAAAGATGTTATAGGCGTAATGGGCAGCAAACCGATACATGTAATGACACAAGAAGAACGAAGCAGAGTTGTGCCAATAACAGACTATTTTATTGATTTAGGAATGCCTAAAAAAGAAGTAGAAAAAATAGTATCAGTTGGTAATGCTGTTACACGGGAACGTCATTTAATAGAAATGGGTAATTGTGTTAATGTAAAGTCTTTGGATAATCGCGTATCCGTGTTTATATTAATAGAAACGCTAAGAAATCTTAAGAAATATGCTTATGATGTTTATGGCGTTTTTACTGTTCAGGAGGAGGTGGGCATTAGAGGAGCCAATGCATCCGCCTTAGAGATACAACCCGATTTTGGTTTTGGATTAGACACCACGCTTGCTTATGATGTTCCGGGAGCAAAGGCACAAGACATATGCACAAAACTAGGAGATGGGGCAGCTATTAAAGTTATGGATGCAATGACTATATGTGATTACAGAATGGTAAATTACATGAAAGAAATTGCCGTTAAAAACAAGATAAAATATCAGCTTGAGATTTTAGCTGCGGGGGGTACAGATACTGCGGGAATTCAACGCATGAACCCGGGTGGGGCAATTAGTGGTGCTGTTTCCATTCCAACCCGCCACATACATCAAGTGGTTGAAATGTGTAATAAATCCGACATAACAGATAGCATTCAATTGCTTAAAGTCTGTATTGAGAATTTGGACAAATACGACTGGTCGTTCAAGTAATTAAAAAGTTAATATTTGATTATAATTTGAAAGTTTTAGGTAACTTTCTTTAATAATAGAGACTAACTTGATTTGTTCATTATCATAATTAAAAAATTAATACTAAACATCAGGAACTTTCATAGAATCATACATTCAAAAACTTGATTCAATCCGGTTAAGATTAACTAATAAAAAAGATAAACTCTTTTTCTGTAGTTTATTCTTAATTTCAAAACAAAATAAAAAGGATTGAAAGGATTATCAAATAACGAAGCGCATAATATTTTAACCACTTATGGGTACAACGAATTGCCCGATGCAAAACCAAAAAGAATTTGGGAAATTGCATTTGAGGTAATGAGAGAACCTATGTTTATTCTCTTAATAGTTTGCGGTGGGCTTTACATTACCCTGGGGGATGTTAAAGAAGGTTTCATTCTACTTTCATCAATTATAATAATTATCACCATCACCTTTTTACAACATCAGAAAACAGAAAAGGCATTAGAAGCTTTAAAAAAATTATCCAGTCCGCGCGTTTTAGTTATAAGAGATGGTTTAGAAATAAGGATCCCTGGCAGAGAATTAGTTCCCGGTGATTTAATGATTATACGTGAAGGAGACAGAATAGCGGGAGATGCAGAAATTGTAAATTGTCTAAACCTTACCGTTGATGAATCCATTATTACAGGGGAATCTCTTCATGCTGAAAAAGATGTAGAAAAAAATAATGTGTTATACAGCGGAACCTTGGTAACAGCTGGCAGTGCCTTTGCTATTACAACACGAACCGGGATAAATACCGAAATGGGTAAAATAGCTAAAAGTTTAAATACCATAGAAGAATCACCAACCCGCCTACAAAAGGAAATGAAATTATTTATTAAGCAAATTTCAATAGCGGGAATCTTTATTAGTATTTGCGTAGTTACGCTGTTTTATTTTACAAGAGGCAACTTTATACAGTCGTTGTTAAACGGATTATCTTCCTCCATGGCAATACTCCCCGAAGAATTTCCGGTAGTTTTAACTGTATTTTTAGCACTGGGATCGTGGCGTCTCTCCAAAAAAAATGTTTTAACACGCAAACCTTCAACTATAGAAACCTTAGGATCGGCCACCGTTTTATGCAGCGATAAAACAGGTACAATCACCCAAAATCAAATGCAGGTTTCCGAAATTGCAGCTTATAACATGGAAATAATTAGCCATGATGAGTTTAGTAAAAATTATAAATCAAATTCTGAAATACTAATTAGCGCCTGTTATGCCAGTAAAATTGATACTGTTGATCCAATGGAAAAAGCTTTTTTTAAAGCTGCAGAGCAGTTTAACGTTTCATTAAATATACACAAACCTCTTATAAAAGAATATCCGTTAACAAAAGACTTACTGGCTATTAGTAGAGTTTATAAAGAAGATGAATTTTTAAATGTATATACAAAAGGGGCCCCTGAATCGATTTTTATGTTATGCATGCTTAATTCTGAAGAAACATCAAAAGAGTTGCATAAGGTTGAAGAATTAGCGAAAAGAGGATATCGCGTTTTAGGTGTTGCCCGTGGAAATATTAATGAATTAACCATACCAGATTCTCAAAAAAAATTACCTCTTACCTATTTAGGTTTAATAGCGCTTGAGGATCCTATAAGGCCCGAAGTGCCTTCCGCCATAAAAGAATGCTATAGTGCCGGCATAAAAATTATGATGATTACAGGTGATTATCCTTCAACTGCTAAAAGCATTGCCAAGCAAGCCGGACTTAAAAATGATTACATCATTACCGGTGAAGAACTAAATAAACTTAATGATGAAGAACTAACACTTAAAATAGAATCTGTTCATATTTTTGCAAGAGTAAGGCCAGATCAGAAACTAAGAATTGTAAATGCTTTAAAAGCCAATAATGAGGTTGTAGCCATGACTGGTGATGGGGTTAATGATGCTCCCGCACTAAAGGCAGCTCATATAGGCATAGCCATGGGTAATAAAGGAACCGATGTTGCCCGCGAAGCATCTTCTCTGGTTTTATTAGATGATAATTTTGCATCCATAGTATCTGCTATACGATTAGGCAGAAGAATATTTGATAATCTTCAGAAAGCGATGTCGTATATTCTAGCCATTCACATTCCGATTATAGGCTTAACATTAATTCCGGCTTTTTATGAGCAAATGCCCCTTTTTCTTTTTCCGCTCCATATAGTTTTTATGGAACTGATTATTGATCCTATCTGTTCCATAGCTTTTGAATCGGAAGAAGAAGAAAAGGGAATAATGAATCGACCTCCCCGTAAAACCGATTTGAAGTTCTTTGGTTTCACAAAAATCTCATTTAGTTTAATACAAGGTTTATTACTATTAATTACAGTGCTTATTGTTCATTTCATTTCAATTAATGAAGGGCATACCGAAGGGGAAGTGAGGGCAATTGCTTTTACCACTCTGATTATTGGAAACATCTTTTTAATCATTACCAATCTTTCAAACACCAGAAGCTTTAAACATCTATTTACACAAAAAAGCAAGTCGGCTTTATTTATAATTACAGGTTCTATCATTATTTTACTAAGCATCCATAGTTTTAAGTTCCTACAGAATCTTTTTCATTTTGAGTACCCGGGATTAAAGCATTTTGTTCCTTCCGTATTAGCTTCGTTAAGTTTACTCTTCATTCTGGAGTCCAGAAAATTAAAGTATTTGTTCACGAATGGTTCTAAAAGTTAAATTTATACGAGGGGAAATTATTTTTTTTGAAATTGGAATCTGATGTGCCCAATAAGTTTGTGTTTTACCTTTCATTACCAAAAGAGATCCATTTTCCAGCAGTATGTTAACCTTTTCGGTAGTTTTAACATGACGAAAATTAAAAATTCTTTCGGCACCTAAGCTTAAAGATGCGATTGCGCCCTCCCTTAGTAATTCGGTTTCATTATCGCGATGCCAACCCATACCTTCAGTACCATCGTGATAAAGATTTAGCAGGCACGAGTTAAACGTTTCACCACTGGTTTCTTCCACCCTGCGTTTTAAAAATAAAAGCTCATCCGTCCAGGGCAATGCCTCGCGGGTTATTTTAGAATAAGTATATCTGTATGGATTATCACCGTACCATGCAACCATTCTTCTGGCTGTAATAATTTTGCCATAAATTATCACCTGATCATTCAGCCAATTAATATGATTCAATAAATAATCGAGATAATGATCTGATTCATCCGTTTTGAAAATCTTACCATAATAATATGCTTCACCATTATAGGGTAAAAGATTTTCCGAATTGTTAAGGTTGTCTTCAAATAATAGAGGCACACTTATATGGAAAATGTTTTATTCACTAACAACGTTATGAGCTGCAACACGATACTCTCCTTCGTCTTTAATAACCACAAAACTTTCTCGAGTATTTATCTTTTCGTGTTTAACCGAATAGGTTAAGGTAACTCTTGATTCTTCTCCTGTTGGTTGTTCATTTTTAACCTCTGTAGCTTCCATTGAAATCAGCTTGCCTAAAGAGGAATTTAACTGATCGAATTTAAGTTTTCTGGTCTCTAAAGGTTCAGCATTTTGAAAATCGGTTGAATATAAGCTATTTGCCTCCTCATATTTAGCTTCGGCAATATGGTTAATTAATTTTTCTACAACGGTCTTAGCCTGTTCGTCGTTAAGCTTATCAGATTCGCAAGCTGTAAATAAAGCAGAAATAATAAGAAATAAAAATAATTTTTTCATGTTAGTTAAATTTAAATTGATTATGATTTTATTTTAGTTAATATATTCTGTAAGATTTACCTTGTATTTGGTACTAAAGCCAAGAACAGTTACTTTTAAATCTCCCTTAATACCCATAGAATTTTTTTTAGAACCCATGCCGGTTATCATGCTTAAAGCATTACCCAGAATATTATCAACTTCTGGTATTGCCTTAACTTTAAATGTATAGGTTTTCTCAGAATTACCTTCTACCCTAAAGCCCCTGGCTAACCTGGCTTTTCCCACCCTGTTATTATTCATATACAAATCCAGATCATTATCTCTTACCCTAAACCCGAACCAATTAGGATTTTTAATTATTGCCGTTACTTCTGCCTCAATAAGCTCTTTGGAGAATTTTATCATTCTAATGTTTTTAAGTTCCTTAAACTCCACCTCCTGAATAGTGCATGAAGATAGCCATAAGGAAAAAAACAAAAATGTAAAAAACAATCTTATACTTGAATTACCTCTCATCATTTTAAATCATTACAATATAAAAAAAACTTGTCATTTCAGAAAACCTGAAAAATTAAGCCAGCCAAATTAAAACGAAAAAAATGCAGTTATACTTTGGGTAAGTTTATAAGGATTCTACTCAATCTCTAATAAAACCGGGCAATGATCGCTATGCATAGCTTCTTTAAGAATAGCTGCTCTTTTTAATTTTTCGCGCATCGGTTCACTAACCATATTATAATCGATACGCCATCCTAAATTTTTACCCCTTGCGCCCGCCCTGTATGTCCACCAAGAATAGTGATGGGGCTCTTGATTAAAAACCCTGAATGTATCCAAAAAGCCACTTTGTGTAAAACGATCCATCCATTGGCGCTCTTCAGGTAAAAAGCCGGAAGTATTGGCATTAGCAACCGGGTTATGAATATCAATTGACTTATGACAAATATTATAATCGCCCGATATTATAAGATTAGGTTTCTCTATGCGCAAATTATTCACGTAAACAATAAAGTCTTCTAAAAAATTCATTTTAAAAACTTGTCTGTCGTCTCCACTGGAGCCACTAGGCAAATAAAGACTTATAACCGAAAATTGATCATAATCTGCCTGCAGGATTCTGCCCTCACTATCATACGATTCTATTCCACAACCATATTTAACATTTAATGGCTTGGTTTTACTTAAGATGGCAACTCCACTGTAGCCTTTTTTTTGAGCAGGATACCAAAAATGGTGATATCCCAAATCCTCAAAAATTGCTGTATTAAATTGATCCGGACTGGCTTTTATTTCTTGAAAGCACAATATATCTGGATTTGAAGCCTTTATCCAGTCGGCCAGTCCTTTATTTAAAGCTGCTCTAACCCCATTAATATTATAAGTTATTATACGTTGCATAGATTTAAATTGAGGTGAAAATAATCAATGATTATGAATTGTTAAAGAAGGTGAAAGCTTGATTTTTATTTATAATAAACAAGTATCTAACATTTAAATAAGTATAAATTTGTATTATAAACTATGAAAATTAAACCTACCCTATATCTACCCGTTTTAATCGCTGTATTTTTAGTAATCGGGATATACATTGGCCGCCAATTAAGTTACTTTAGTGATATCAATCAGGCTTTCTATGCTTTAAGTCAGAATAAAAAGATTTCTAACAATAAAATAGATAATTTACTTCGATACATACAGGAAGAATATGTAGATACAGTTAATCTGGATTCGCTAAGCGATAAAGTTGTAGAAAATATTTTAGAGCAGCTCGATCCTCATTCGGGGTACATACCTGCAAAAGACTTAGCATCACTTACTGAAGGCATGGAAGGCAATTTTGATGGAATAGGAATTGAATTTAATATCCTAAATGATACCATTACGGTTGTTTCGGCTATATCAGGCGGACCATCGGAAGCACTTGGTATACAAACGGGAGACAGAATTGTGAAAGTGGATGGTAAAAATGTATGCGGAATAAAAATAACTAATGAAGACGTTGTAAAAAGATTAAGAGGAAAAAAAGGAACCCAAGTTAAAGTGGCGATAAAAAGAAAAAGTGTAAGGGAAATCCTAAACTACACAATTACACGCGATGCAATACCCCTATACAGTATGGATGTTGCTTATATGGTTACACCCTTAACCGGATACATTAAGATTAGCCGTTTTGCGGCCACTACCTACAAAGAATATTTAGAAGCTTTTAATAAATTGAAGATTAAGGGAATGAAAAGCCTGATACTGGACTTAAGAGGTAATCCGGGTGGTTATTTAGATGCGGCTACTAAAATTGCGGACGAATTTTTAAGTGATGGACAAATGATTGTATACACTAGTGGAAAGGCAAGACCAAAAGAAGAATATAAGGCAACCATTAATGGTTCTTTTGAAAAAGGGAAGTTGTGTGTATTAATTGATGAAGGTTCGGCATCGGCCAGCGAAATTATTGCGGGCGCTATTCAAGATAACGATCGTGGAACCATTATTGGCCGCAGAAGTTTTGGAAAAGGTTTAGTGCAAGAACAAAGTGAGTTTGGAGATGGAAGTGCGCTGAGGCTTACCATTGCTCGTTACTACACTCCTTCTGGCAGATGTATTCAGAAACCATACGAAATTGGTAAACAAACACATTATTACGAAGAAGAGTTGGAACGATATCAGAACGGAGAATTGTATCACGCCGATAGTATAAAAACTAATGAGAAAGAAAAATACAAAACCAGTAAAGGAAGAGTTGTTTATGGAGGAGGGGGAATAACACCTGATGAATTTATCCCTTTAGATACAAGCGGCAGAAACAAAATTATAAATGAGGTTGCTTATAGTGGCTTATTTAATAAGTATGCGATTCATTATTGTGATAATAACAGAGCAAAATTAAAAGATAAATATCCTGTATTTACGATTTACCAAAAAGAGTTTGAAATTGACAATATGCTATTAAATGATTTTGAATCCTTTGTTGCAATTCACAAAATAAAAGGGAAACTACCAAAGAATCAAAGTTCTCTTAAGCTAATAAAAACCCAGTTAAAGGCTTTAATTGGAAGGTTATTATTTAAGAATGAAGGTTACTATCCAATACTTTTACAAGAAGACAAGGCTATACAGAAGGCATTGGAGAAAATGAATTAAGCACCTTAAAATCAAGTGATGTTTTTTTAAACTCCAATCCGGTTATCCATTCTTTTAACCAGACCATCACCTAATTTATTTAATGCAAGCACTACTATAAAAATCATGAATCCCGGAAAAACAATCAACCACCAAGCTTCAGGCGATTGGCGTGCGCTGGCAAGCATAGACCCCCATGTTACCTGATCGGTACTTATACCAATCCCTAAAAACGATAATGTAGATTCAGCAATTATTGCACTCGCTACACCAAATGCTAAAGCAATTAAAATTGGATTAATAGCGTTAGGCAATGCGTGTTTAAAAATAATTCGGGCATTTCCAAAACCTAATGCATGAGCAGCCTCTATATATTCTAATTTTCTAATCCTAAGAAGTTCGTTTCGGGTATAACGTGCAATGGGTGGCCACGAGGTTAAACCTATTATCAACACAACATAGTATAAGGAGGGTTTAACAACCGCCATTAAAGCAATAATTAAAAACATAGTAGGTAGCGATTCAAAAATCTCTATTCCTCTGTTTATTAAAAAATCTAAAGGAAGAAACCATCTGGGTTTTAAAAAAGCCTTCGTTATTTTTCGCTCTAGAAATAATAAAAAAACTGTTGCAATAAATACTGTAAATGAATATAAGAAAGACCTAGATGCAGTTATCAAAACACTTAAATTGCTTTGAGCAAGAGCATTTATCCAGTCGTATTTATGAATATAAAATCCATAAAAGAAAATTAAAAAAGGCAGAGGAATAACTATTATAATCTCAAATAAATTTATTTTTATTCGATCATCCGCCCAATAACCCGCAATGCTTCCTAGCAATAAACCAATAATTAAGGAAACCAGCATCGAAAAAAATCCAACCACTAAAGCTATTCGCGCTCCATAAATTATTCCGGCCAATACATCATGGCCAATTAAATCAGTGCCCAACCAATGCCTCGATTTAGTATGCAGAATATTTTGTTCTGAAAAAGGAGATACATAATTAGCATTATCTAAATCGATATCAATATTAGTATATGAAAATGGAGGATTTAATATAATTGTACTTCTATCTATTTTTTTTTCATCAAACTTTTCATCTTCTAAAAGAGGGAATTCCAATTTGCCATCAATAACCACAAGTAACGGCTTGTTATTTGAGATTAGCGGTGCTAATAGCGCAACTATAGAAAATAAAGTTAAAACTAAAGTAGAAAAAGACAAATGAGCATTAGGCACTAATCGCTTAACATTTATGAATAATTTTTTCTTCATGAGACCCCATTAAATTTAATAAAAAGAAAAAGTAAACGGTGAAAAATCTTTTGCTTTTAGTACTTTAGGTCCCGTGAATTACAACAGCTATAAATCCATCTGGGTGTTAACGTGGCCATTAATAGTGAGCGGAATAGGGCAGACACTAATCAATGTAACTGATACTCTTTTTTTAGGAAGATTAGGGGAGACAGCACTAGGCGCTTCGGCTATAAGTGGTTTATTTTATGCAACATTTTTAATGTTATCGCTTGGATTAGGGAGCGGTAGCCAAATTTTAATTGCCCGATATAATGGGGAAAATAATCCGGAACAGATAAAACTCTTTTTTAATCAATCTAATCTTTTGCAGCTAATATTAGCTGTTTTACTTACATTATTTTGTTATTTAAGCTACGAAACCATCTTACAACTTATTGTATCATCAGTTGAGGTTTCGAATGCAAGTGCGGCATTTTTGAAATACCGATTTCTTGGATTTATCCCCATATTTATCTTGTGCTCCATACGCTCTTTTTACGGAGGAATTGGCAAAACCAAGATCATAAGCTATGCTACACTTTTATTAGCCTCACTAAACTTTATCTTAAATTATTTACTCGTTTTTGGTAATTATGGATTTCCAGCATTAGGAATTAAAGGTAGTGCTTTGGCTTCATCCATATCTGAGTGGTTAACTACACTTTTTATTATACTTTATACCTTATATTATAATCGAAGAAACGCAGCAGGCCTGTATTTAAAAGTTAGATTCGATTACAACGCTTTAAAAGAGTTAATTCTTCTCTCCTATCCTTTAGTTTTTCAATTTATGATTTCGCTGCTATCCTGGTTTATATTTTTTTTGATTGTAGAAAAAGTAAGCACCGAATACCTAGCGGTTTCAAACATAATCAGAAACGTATACATGATTATAATGAGCCCTATAATTGCCTTCACTCAGTCTACAAGCACTGTAATAAGTCATCATATCGGAAGAAATGAAATTGGTCTTCTAAAATCCATCTTAAAGAAAGTTCTAACCCTTTCCTTATGCTTTACCATAGTTATTTCCTTGGTTACGCTCCTTAACCCAAACTTTATGTTAAAAATTTTTACCAACCAGGAAAACCTAAGCACACAAGGCTTACCTATTTTAAATTTAGTATGTTTCGCGCTAATTCTTTTTTCAATTAGTGTACCATTACTAAGCGCATTATCTGCTACCGGAAATTCAAAAATTTCTTTTTTAATTGAGTTTATTACTATGTTTTTGTACATAGGTTTAACCTATATATTTGCATTAAAATTAAATTTTACGCTAACAGGCATTTGGTCGGTAGAGCTAATTTATTTTATAGCAATTGGGTTTTCAGCCTATTACTATTTTAATAACTTTATTAAATTGAAAAATGAAATACATTAATATTTTTATTTTAATCCTCAGCCTGTTTATTTTATTAAACTCCTGCTCTAGGACTAATGAGATTTCAAGAGACAAAGAATATTCTGAGAAAGGCTATACAATTGGAACCGTAATAGACAATAGTAAAATTGCCGGCTGTGGTTTTCTTATCCAATTAAACGATAGCAGTATTATTGCTCCAAGTAAGTTAGAAGATAAATTCAGAAAAAACAATTTAAAAGTTTATTTTAAGTATGAGGTTTTAAAAAAACAACCTATGACAAATTGTATGCGAGGTAAGGTTGCCAACATTACAGAAATTATGGAAGCAAAAAGAAATAAGAAATAAGATGAAAATAGTTTTTTTTGGTACCCCCGATTTTGCAGTAGGCACTTTAAAAGCCCTAATAGAAAACAAAAAAGAAGTTATCGCAGTTGTAACGGCTCCGGATAAACCGGCCGGAAGAGGAAGACAATTAAGCGAATCTGCTGTTAAAACATTTGCTGTTAAACATCACCTTAATATACTACAGCCCGAAAAATTAAAAAGTGAAGAATTTATCCATACACTTAAAAATTTAAATGCCGACCTTTTTATTGTAGTTGCATTTAGGATGTTACCCGAAATAGTTTGGAAAATGCCTGCTCGGGGAACATTTAATCTTCATGCCTCTTTATTACCTCAATATAGAGGTGCTGCTCCGATAAACTGGGCATTAATTAACGGTGAACATACAACTGGTGTTACCACATTCTTTTTAAAACACGAAATTGATACCGGTAATATAATTGATCAGAAAGAAGTTAAAATTTTACCGGAGGATAATTTAGGCAGCCTTTACGAAAAGCTTATGAATATTGGTGCAGAGCTAGTTGTAAAAACAGTTAATGATTTGGAGGCGGGAGAAGTAAAAACATTTGAACAAACAAAACTAGCTGAAGGTAAGACGCTTTATCATGCGCCTAAAATATTTAAAGAACTTGGAAAAATTAATTGGCAAAAAGATGCAATAAGTATTCACAATCTTATAAGGGGGCTGTCGCCATACCCTACAGCCTATACGGAGCTTATTGGCGAGCCTGATAAAAATTTACAAATAAAAATTTTTAACGCTGAAACACTTCAAACAGATGTCCTCAATGCCAGTCCAGGCAAGGTTTACAGCGATGGTAAAAATTATTTACATATAGATGCATCTAAGGGAAAAATATCCATTTTGGATTTACAATTAAGCGGAAAGAAAAGGATGAGCATACAGGAATTTTTGAGAGGCACCCCCCTATTGGTTGATTATAAAGCGTTTTAGCAAGTAAGATTTTTACATCCCTTTGTTAGTGGCGCATGCAGGGCACGTTATTAACAAAACCCCCTATTTTTCAACATTTCGAAAAAAAAATGCATTTATGTTTTGTATGAATTAATCATTCCTATATTTTTGATACTGTTAACTAACTAAATCACTAACTTAAAAAAAACAAACAATGAACAAAGGTGAATTAATCGATGCAATTGCAAACGACGCAAAATTAACTAAAGCTGACGCTGGTCGCGCATTAGACGCTTTAATTACAGCTGTAACTAAAACTTTGAAAAAAGGTGACAAAGTTGCTTTAGTAGGTTTCGGATCTTTCTCAGTTTCTAAAAGAGCTGCTCGTAAAGGACGTAACCCACAAACTGGTAAAGAAATTAAAATTGCTGCTAAAAAAGTAGCTCGTTTCAAAGCTGGTGCTGAGTTAGCAAAAGCTGTTAACAAGTAATAGTTAACGAAAAAAAGTAAAGCCTCGGTTCTTAACCGGGGCTTTTCTGTTTTAACCCTACTGGAAATAAAAAGCTAATTAAAACACTTTAAACAAAGCAAACTTCCATATACACTTTGTTTATTCGCTTTTATCTTATAACGCTAATTCAATCATCGGATCCCAGTAATACTTTTCAAAATTGATTATTTGATCTTTATTTACTTTTATTCCTTCTTTTAATAACAATTCTTCCATTTCGTTAGGAGATTTAAAATGATGCTTGCCTGTTAACATACCTTTTCGGTTAACCACGCGATGTGCAGGCACATACTCTTTTTGGTGATGAGAATTATTCATAGCATATCCCACCATTCTTGATGATTGAGGGCTCCCTATATATTTAGCTATAGCACCATAACTGGTAACACGACCTTTAGGAACCAGCCTTACTACCTCATAAACCAGATGAAAAAAATCGCTTTGCAATGTTAATCCAATTGAATAGAGTGCTCAAGATTATAATCACCAACAGCCGTTCTAACTAACCCATTTAAAGTCCCTACCGAATTTAATTTTAGCGCAATATCGCGCGCTATAGAACGCACATAAGTCCCTTTGCCGCATTTAATATTTAATTGAAGCTCCATTACCTTTGCCTGACTGAGGTTTAATAAACATTCGGGATTTACAACATCGCCCTTACTTTTTTTAAAATTAAATATAGAAACTCCGTTTAATTGTTCCTTGGTTAGCATTACCTCTTTTAGATAAAGTAAATCTATATTAAAAATTTCAACGATATTGGCTTTCAATTCTTTTTCAATTCCTTTACGGGCTAGTTCGTACACTGGCACACCGTTAATTTTCTTTGCACTAAACAATGGTGCAATTTGCTCCTGTTTACCAATAAACGATTTAAGAATAGATTCAACAGATTCACGGTTAATATGATCTGTTGGTCCAGTTTCATGAACTGCTGTTTCGATATCAAATGAAGGCCTCGAAATTCCTATGTGGATAGTTGCCAAATAATCTTTGGTTTGTGACTGAATGGATTCAATCTCTTTAGTTTTTTTTCCGGTACATATCACTAAAACACCTGTTGCCATCGGGTCTAAAGTTCCAGCATGACCCGCCTTACATTTATACTTTGCGGTAATAAGTTTAACAACATCAAATGATGTCCAACCTAAAGGTTTATTTATAGTTAAAACAGTACCTGCAAGCAGTTCTTCGGTAGGAAGAGTTAACATTATACAATCTGAAGATTAATACCAAGCGCCGATAAGATAAGAATTGCAGCGCCAACAATAATTCTATAATAACCAAACACCTTAAAGCCATGTTTACTTAAAAAGGAAATAAAGGTTTTAATTGCAATTAACGCCACCACAAAAGCTACTATGTTGCCCACGGCCAGCAATGTAACGTGTTCGGTTTTTAATTCACCGTTTTTAAAAAACTTTAGCATTTTGTATGCCGTTGCTGCAAACATGGTAGGAACCGCTAAAAAGAAAGAGAATTCGGCTGCCGTTTTACGGGTAAGCTGTTGAGTCATCCCTCCGATAATACTGGCAGCACTTCTGGAGACACCCGGTATCATGGCAATACACTGAAACAACCCAATCTTAAAAGCCGACAGATTGCTAAGTTCCTTTTCTTCATCATCGTTAACATGCAACCATTTATCAATAAATAAAAGTATAATGCCCCCTAATATCAAAGTTATGGCCACTACTATAACATTCTCCAGCAAAGCATCAATCTGATCATTAAACAATTTCCCAAATATGGCCGCAGGAATAAAAGCAATTAAGAGCTTTACATAAAAATCAAAAGATTGTAAAAATTTATTCCAATACAATACCAATACCGACAAAATTGCCCCCAACTGTATAGCCACTGTAAACATTTTAGTGAACGAGTCGGATGCTATCCCCATAAAGGAGGATGTAATAATCATATGTCCGGTAGAAGATATTGGTAAAAACTCGGTAATGCCCTCTACTATGGCGATAATAATAGCTTGTAAAATACTCATGATCCCTAAAGGGTAAGCTTACTTTTCTTTAGACTTGTAAAGTATAGCAACAAAAACAAGAGCGTAACCAATTAAACAGACAATTGGCGCTGCTGTTATACGTCGAGTAGAAAATACTTCTCCATTAAACACGTTGGGATCGGTAGTTGCACCTCCCGACATCATCATGTATCCAATAATTAATACGATAAAGCCCAAAACCATTAGTAAATAGTTTTCTTTACCAAAGGCAAATGTCATTTTAAATTTATTCATCTTTTAATAGTATAAATCGTCAATTTTTAATTTTAAGTATTTAGCTATAGCAATTAGGGTGCTAATGGAAGAAATTAGAATTCCTAAAATAATAATTGACAAGGCTAAAGCGCCAAACAATTTTAAATCTTCAATTACAAATAATTCGGGGACCTGATTATAAAGCAAGTATAGCGAGCCCCCTAGTAATAAAATAGCAATCATGCCACTGTAAACACCATGGCGAATACTTCTGAATAAAAAAGGCTTACGGATAAATCCGGGCGTTGCCCCTACTAATTGCATGGTCTTTATTAAAAATCGTTTTGAGTATATAGACAAACGAATGGTGTTATTAATTAAAGCAATTGAGATAATAAGCAACAATACCGTAAATCCAAATAAAACAAAGCTTATTTTATTTACGTTTTCGTTAACCATATTAACCAGATTCTTCTCATAAAATACTTCCTTTACAATTGTACTCTGTGTCATTTCTTTTTCTATCCATCCAATACTATCAGGATGAGCATACTCTGCTTTTAATTTTACTTCAACTGCCGAGGAAAGGGGATTATATCCGAGAAACTTAATAAAATCTTCTCCAATTTTTTGTTCCAGATCTTTAGCGGCTTCGTCTTTAGAAATAAAACGAGTTGATCGAACAAAATCACTAGCGTCCATTAATTTGCGAAATTGAATAATCTCAGACTCTTTGATGTCTTCTTTTAAGATTACATCAAATCCAATATTTTCTTTAACGTTATTACTAATTCTACGCGCATTAATTAATAAAAATCCCATCAATCCCATTAAAAAAAGCACCAAAGAGATACTTAATACAGTTGAAAAATAGGAAGTACGTAAACGACGGCGCTGGTATTTAATATCGGAGTTAGACATACGGCCACTAATTTAATAAAATATGCCTTTTTGCACTAATTTATAGAAAGAATAGGTGTTAAGAAAGATAAATTAATTTAAAAAAAGCTTCCTTTTTTCTTTCGAGAACCCGAACCCAATCCTAATACCCCTAACAATCCACGGGTTATTTCGCGGGCATTGGTTTTACCTATTGAACGAGTAACAGGATTAGCCAGTATTTTTTCAAACGACGATTTCTCTTCCTTAGTTTTAGGGATTGGTTTTGCCTGGTCTTCCGGAATGGATTTCTCAATTTTACCCGATAAAATTTCAAAAGCACTTTCGCGGTCGATAACCTGATTGTATTTATCAGCCAGATCACTACCCGATTGTAACCCTTTTAACTCCAGGTCACTTAAAATACCCATACGTGATTTAGGAGCGCAAAGCAAAGTTGCAGTTAATGGGGTTGGTATTCCTTTTTCATTTAAAACCGTTATGGCCGCTTGTCCAATACCCAGAGTAGTTAAAAGCTCATCGATTTTATAATAGGGATTCTCAGGAAAATTCTCAGCAATTTGTTTAATGGCTTTACGATCTTTAGCTGTTACTGCTCTTATAGCATGCTGAACTTTAAATCCCAATTGGCTTAAAACATCAACCGGAATATCAGTAGGATTCTGTGTACAGAAAACTACCCCCACCCCTTTAGAACGGATAAGTTTAATAATGGTTTCGATTTGATTAAGTAAAGACTTACTTGCTTCGTTAAAGATTAAATGTGCCTCATCTATAAACAACATCAGCTTAGGCTTATCAGCATCACCCTGTTCAGGAAATAAAGAATAAATTTCAGCCAGTAAGCACAACATAAATGTAGAAAATAACTTAGGCTTATCCTGTATATCAGTTATACGCAATATTGAAATATAACCTTCTCCCTGCTTGGTTAAACGGCACAAATCATTAACATCAAAGGATATTTCACCAAAAAACTTTTCAGCTCCTTGCTGTTCAAGCTCTACAATTTTTCTAATGATTATACCAACGGAACTTGCAGAAACCTTACCATAGGCCCCTTCAAATTTCATTTTACCCTCTTCGGTAATATGTTGCATTAAACGCTTCAGGTCTTTTAAATCCAATAAAGGTAATTGGTTATCGTCTGCGTATTTAAAGGCAACATTTAGCAGGCCGGACTGAGTATCGTTTAACTCGAGCATCTTAGCCAATAAAACAGGACCAAACTCCGACACAGTAGCTCTGAGGCGAGTTCCTGCGTCGTTTGACAGAGATAATAGTTCTACCGGATAACCCTTGGAAGAAAAAGGCAACCCAATTTGAGTATGTCGTTCTGTAATTTTATCATTAGCCGAACCGGCAGCAGCAATACCACTTAAATCTCCTTTTACATCCATCACCAGAGAAGGAATACCATTTTCACTTAATCCCTCGAGTAATAATTGTAATGTTTTGGTTTTACCTGTACCAGTTGCGCCGGCAATTAAGCCATGTCGATTTAGAGTTTTAAAAGGAATTTTAACTAAGGTATCAGTAACACACTCTCCTTCATACATGGCTCCACCCACAACAAAAGCCTGATCAAACCGGTAAGCCTGTGAAATAAATTCCTTAAAATTTTCACTCCTGTTCATAAGTGCAAAAATACGAAAATAACCTCATGTAAAGATGCTCCTGAAATACCGAAATAACCACCAATTTTAAAAGGCGATTACTACCTTTGAAACATGATATTTACCAAAAATAATCCTCCCAAAATTGCCATAATTGGAGGGGGCATTAGTGGAATCTCAATGGCTTTACGCTTTTTAGAAAATGGTATTACGCCAACCGTAATTGATAATGGAAAAAATAATTCGTCAAAAGTGGCAGCAGGCTTGTGGAACCCCTTGGTATTTAAACGACTTAGCCCAAGCTGGATGGTAAACCAACTTCTGGGCGAACTCTACAGCTATTATCCTAAAGCAGAACAATTACTTAAGGCCTCCTTCTTCAATCCTATGCCCATCTATAAGTTTATCAATGATGAGAATGAACTAAAAATGTGGCAACTTAAACAAAACGATACCGATCTTTACGACTTTACTAATCCGGTTTTAAAAAGAATCAACAACGATCAATATCATCAAAAAAAAGGATATTGCACGGTATTTAGATCCGGATTTGTAAACATTCCCCAATACCTGGAAGCCGCCAAGAACCATCTAACTGAATTAAGCACCTTTATTTCCGAAGATATTAATTACCATGAGTTTGAAATTGTAGAGGCTCAATTAAAATTTAGAAATTTTGATCTGATTATTTTTGCAGAAGGCAAAAACGCGATAAAAAACCCTTTCTTTAATTCGCTAAATTTTAATCTTTGCAAAGGTGATATTTTAACCTTTAGAGCAGATTTATCCATCAACGATGCCGTTGTAAATAATGAAGGTTTTATTGTGCCTCTGGGAGAAAACATATACAAGATTGGCTCAACCTATATTTGGGACGACCTAAGTGATTCTCCATCAGAAGAGGGGTATAAGAAGATGCTTGATAAAATAAAGAGTATAATTAATATCCCTTTTGAAATTTTGAACCATGAATCCGGTATAAGACCTACTACACGTGATCGAAAACCTATTATAGGATATCATCCTGATATTAAGAATGCATACATATTTAACGGGATGGGTACAAAAGGAGTTTTATTAAGTCCTTTTTTCTCAAGAGTGGCTATCGAGCATATTTTATTCAATGCTCCATTACCAGCAGATGTAAGTTATGATCGTAATATTAAAACCAATAATAAAACTGTTTAAAAAACTTATACACTTCCGGTCATTTCTCCCCTTAAATCACGGCGAAGAAAATTCTTAACCTCCTCAATAGGATA
>JBIICS010000135.1:0-7609 GCA_044238735.1 Bacteroidia bacterium | reverse complement strand
GCCTTCACCGTAAGGATCTTTGTTAACGGCTTCAGGATTCTTATCTAATCCTTTGTTAAATTCTGTTAGTGTTCCGCTTATTGGTAAGTATAGATCGGAAACTGTTTTAACAGCTTCAACTGTTCCAAAAATATCGTTTGCATTTAACGTTTCACCAATAGTGTTTATATCAACATAAACAATATCACCCAATTCTCTTTGCGCAAAATCGGTAATACCTACTGTCGCTATATTGCCTTCAACTTTAATCCACTCGTGATCTTTAGTGTACTTTAATTCTGATGGAAAATTCATAGTTTGTTTTTTTTGATGTGTAAAGTTAATTTTTTATTGTAAAAAGAGGTAGGTTTTTTTCCATAAATACTAACTTCGTTGTTAGTATTTTATTAATTTATAACTATGAACTTTAGCCAACTAACTCAACAAATCTATCGTAAGAAGAGCTTTTTATGCGTTGGACTTGATTCTGATATTTCAAAAATACCAGCTCATTTGCTTGATAATGAAGACCCTGTTTATGAGTTTAATAAAGCTATTATTGACGCCACTGCAGATTTTTGTATTTCTTATAAACCCAATACCGCTTTTTATGAAAGTAGGGGGTTATCCGGATGGAGATCGCTAGAAAAAACTATAGTATATTTAAATGAAAAGTATCCTGATCATTTCACAATTGCAGATGCAAAGCGAGGAGATATCGGCAATACTTCTAACCAATACGCCAAAGCTTTTTTAGAACAGCTTAATTTTGATTCTGTAACAGTTGCACCCTATATGGGAAGCGATAGTGTAAAACCATTTCTTGAAATTAAAAACAAATGGGTCATTATGTTAGCATTAACAAGCAATCCGGGTGCTTTCGATTTTCAAACCAACATTCTAAACAACGGGGAAGAATTATATAAAAAGGTTTTAAGAGAATCATTAAAATGGGGACATAAAGAAAATTTGATGTATGTGGTGGGTGCAACTAAGGCAGAAATGTTGAAGGATATAAGAAAAATTGTTCCTGAATCTTTTCTATTGGTTCCGGGTGTTGGCGCTCAGGGAGGTAGTTTAGCGGAGGTTGTTAAATATGGAAAAACAAAAGAGGTGGGTTTAATTGTTAACTCTTCCAGAGGAATAATTTTTAAGGATGATTCTATTCGTTTTGCCGAGGCTGCGGCAGAGGAGGCCCATAAAATCCAAAAAGAAATGGAAGCTCTTTTATGATAAAAGAAGATTTAATTCAGTTTGTTTGGCAATATGGTTTGTTTAATCAGTCGCATTTAATTACACTACAAAACGAATGCGTTAAAATTTTTAAACCTGGTGAACAAAATTTAAATCAGGGCCCCGATTTTCTTAATTCTAAAATACAAATTGGGGATGTAACGTGGGCCGGAAATATTGAAATTCATTTAAAAACAAGCGATTTTTATAAGCATAAGCATCATCTCGATCCAGCCTTTCAAAATCTTATTTTACACGTGGTTTACGAAAACGATTTGGTGGTGGGCGATTTACCTTTATTAGAATTAAAAAATCGCATACCGGATAAAATAATTTCTGGTTTTTTTCATCTACAACAAAATAAAAAGCAAATCCCGTGTTCCGATTATATTGGTCGTTTGGATGAGTTTGTGATAAAAACTTGGCTTGAGCGTCTTTTTATTCAGCGTTTAGAGAACAAGTGTAATAAAATCAATCATCGTTTAATCGCTTCTCACTTCAATTGGGAAAGTTTATTTTGGCAGATGCTTTTTAGGTATATGGGAGGAACCGTAAACAAGGAAGTATATGAGCAGCTGGCTAAACATATCGATTTTAATTTAGTGATTAAAAATTCTGACAAAGATAATTTTGTAGAGGCTCTTCTGTTTGGCACTGCCGGATTACTTAATGATGATATTGATGATGACTATTACACTAGTTTAAAAAACGAATTTTTTTATATTAAGAGTGCATATAAAGTAAATCAGTTAAATTCTCATTTATGGAAATATATGAGGATGCGTCCTGTTTCATTTCCGGATATTCGGATTGCTCAGTTGGCAGGATTATTAAAAAATCGCCCGCCTTTATTTTCCGAAATTTTGGAAGTAAAAAATATTGAGGAGCTAAAGAAACTTTTATTTGCAGAAATTCATCCTTATTGGCTAAGCCACTTTAGATTTGGGAAGGATTCTCGGAGAATAGAAAAAAAATTAGGTAACGACCAAATAGAGGTTATAATTATAAATGTTGTTGTGCCCTTGTTGTTTTGTTACGGGCGAATAAATGATGTTCTTGATTACGAAGAACGAGCAATTGCTTTAATGGAGAGTGTGCATTCGGAAAAGAATAAAATTACCCGAATATTTGGCCAATTAGGGATTAAACCGTTAAACGCTGCCGAATCGCAGTCGCTGCTCGAACTATATTTTGATTACTGTAAACAAAAAAGATGCTTAAATTGTAATTTAGGTAACAAAGTTTTAAGAAATTTAGTATATTAGATAAACCATTGTAATATGATTTCTAAAATTCAAGCCTATTTCGAAAATCATGCCTTTGGTGTTTGTTCATACATAGGAGATAAATTGGGCATGAAATCGTCCCGTATTCGTATGTATTTTATTTACTTATCATTTTTTACAGCCGGTTCGCCGATAATTCTTTATTTTATATTGGCTTTTTTAATCGAGCATAAAGAATATTTTAAACCCACTTGGTTAAGAAAAGAACGTAAGAGTGTTTGGGATTTAAACTAAAAAAAGCGCTTTCGCGCTTTAATTTTTTATTGTTTTAACATTCTGAGTATTTCTTGATCTGTAGGCAATGTGCAGGTTTGATCACCAGTTTTTATGGCCCATTTCATTACTTTACTTGTACCGTTGCAAACACAAACCTGAAAAGAGTCCTTTGGAGATAATCCATCAAAACTATAAATCTGCCAACCTTTATTTTGAGATTTCTGAAGAGCTACCCTTACATCCAACTTATGCGGTCCTTCGTTTTTATATCGAATGGTATAGGATTTTTCGCTTAAGTCGCCACATTTTTCACATCGTGCACCCCATTCGCTATAAATCTTTTTTAGAAAAGTGGTTTCATCACATTCCTCCGATTTAAGATATCCAAAAGAACTTATACCAATAGTAGCTATTGTAATAGAGGCGATTAAATAATATTTTTTCATGATTTGGTTATTTACAACGGTTATTTTTTAAAATAATTTTAGCTTCTTCGTTTCCAAGTTTTTTTGCAGCATTCCAATCACTGCAGGCACCATCTTCGTCCTTAAGTGATTTCTTTACAAATCCTCTGTTAATTAGGGCTTCTGTATTCTTGGGATCTATAGCCAGGGCTTTATTATAATCTTCTATAGCACCTGAGAAATCTTTGAGCTTCTTTTTTGCTGTCCCCCTAGAGATGTGAGCTGGAGCGTTATTGCTGTTTTCATCAATTACTAAATTATAATCTTCTATAGCGCCTTTATAATCTTCAATTTGAACTCTGCAATAGGCACGTTTATCAATATATTTTACGTTTTTAGGGTCAAATTTTATGGCTTGGTCAAATTCTGCAATAGCGCCTTCAATATTGCCATTTTCTAATTTGTTATTTCCTGCAATGTAAAAGGATTGACCATTTTCTTTTTGAGCAAAAACATTTAGAGTTATTGAAGCAAATAGTAGGATAAATAAATTCTTCATGGTAATTAATATTGGTTATTCGAAAGGGGTAGTGCTTTTATAATCAAATTCCTCAACAGTTCTTAAAAGATGAGTAATGGCATTTTTTAAGGGCTCAAAATCTTCGGGTTTATTAAGTTTGATGGTGCAGCGGGCATAGTTATCGCCTTCGTCTTTTAAAGGAAATTTTCGTTCAATACATTTTACTTTATCACCATAACAGGGGATCATGATTAGGTTATCCTCCTCTGCGAAACTAATTCCTTTCCAATCCAAATTTTCTGTATCAGTTCTATCCACTCTAAAAAGCTTATTTTTATTGTCGTAAAACTTAACAATTATATCTCCGTCTTTAAGATCAAACACAATGCTACTACCTAATTTTTTATTAATAAATTTTAATGTTTCTTCAACAGGAATGCTTTCTTTATCCTGAGCAAAACCTGAAAAATAAAAACTCAATAATACCGTTAATAAATAAATTAGTTTTTTCATTTTTTGTTAGTAGCGTCTGTAATTAATTTGGTTTAATGTTTGTATAAAAAACTGTGCCAAAGTTCAAAAATAACAAAATTTCCTCATTTTTATTTTTGGAAAAAGCTTTAAAAATCAATAATTTAACGAGTTCATTTTAAGGTTATCAGAAAGGCACAAATACATATAAAATTCAGCGGGCTATTTGGGGTTAAGTTACTCATTTTGTTTGCTTTCACTTTTATTGTATCAAGTTCACAGACCTTTGCACAAGATGATTACGGACTTGAAATAGATAGTCGTATTCGAATAGAGGGAGGTAACTTGAATGATGTTACCATTTCTGTGATGAAAAATGGTTCGTTAATAAAAACTATAACCGATTCTAAAAAACAGCGTTTAATTTTAGATTACAATTCAACCTACATTATTACTTATTCTAAACCTGGTTACATAAATAAAAAAATTCAGGTAAATACTCGAGTTCCTGACGAGAGGGCTAAAGATGGGTTTACGCCCATTCCATTTGAAGTTAAATTGTTTAAACAGTTCGAGGGTGTAAACACGGTAGTATTTAATCAACCTGTTGCCAAGTACGCCTTTAATGCAGATGAGGATGATTTTTCTTACGATACGGATTATACAAAATCAATTAAGGATCAGTTAGAACAAGTTGAAAAACAGGCGGAGGAAAAAGCAAAGCAGGAGGAGGCTAAAAAGGCAGAGGAAGCAAAGGCTCAGGCTGCCGCTGCATCTGCGGCCAAGGTAGAAGCAGAAGCAAAGAAGAAGGCAGAGGCAGAAGCTAAGGCTAAAGCAGAAGCAGAAGCCAAGGCAAAGGCTGAAGCAGAAGCTAAAGCAAAAAAAGAGGCTGAGTCTAAAGCAAAGGCAGAGGCGGAGGCAAAGGCTAAAGCTGAAGCTGAAGCCAAAAAGAAATCGGAAGCAGAGGCAAAATCAAAAGCTGAAGCAGAATCCAAATCTAAGGCAGAGGCGGAGGCTAAAGCAAAGGCGGAGGCCGAGGCTAAGAAAAAAGCAGAGGCGGAGGCAAAGGCTAAGGCTGAGGCTGAATCAAAGTCAAAAACAGAAGCAGAGGCGAAAGCAAAAAAAGAGGCTGAGGCGAAAGCAAAGGCCGAAGCAGAAGCTAAGGCAAAGGCTGAAGCTGAAAATGCAAAATTAGCTAAGTCAAAAGAGGACGAAGAGAAGAAAAAACAAGCTCAGGCATTAGCTGATGAAGAGGCTCGTAAAAAGGCAAAAGCCAAAGAGGAGGAGGCGCTCAGAAAGGCAGAGGAAGCCAATAAATTGAAGGCAGATGCAGAACAAGAGGCAAAGAAGAAAAAGGAAGAAGAAAGTAAGCGATTAGCTTTATCAAAGCAAGAGGAAGAGGCTCGTAAAAAGGCTAAAGCGATGGAAGAGGAGGAGGCCCGTAAAAAAGCAAAGGCTTCCCAGGAAGAAGAGGCTAAACGTAAAGCGGAGGAGGATGCTAAGCGGAAGTCTCTGGAAGAAGCAGAGTCTAAAAATAAAAAGGCTGATGAAGAGGCAAAACGCTTAGCAAAAGCAAAAGAGGAGGAAGATGCCAGAAAAAAAGCAAAAGCTGCTGCCGATGAGGAGGCTAAACGTAAAGCGGAGGAGGACGCTAAACGTAAAGCTAGCACCGAAGCTGAATTTAAAAATAAGAAAGCAGAGGAGGAAGCAAGGCGCATAGCTAAAGCAAAAGAGGAAGAGGAGGCCCGAAAGTTGGCTAAGGCCGCGGCAGAAGATGATTATCGAAAAAAAGCAAGAGCGCAGGAAGAAGCAGAGGCCAAACGATTGGCCGACATAGAAGCTATGAAAAAGGCTGTTGAAGAAAATGAAATTAAGATTAAGCGAATAGCCGAGCAAAACCGCCAATTAGCTAAAGCTCGTGAAGAAGAGGATGCCATTAAAAGGGCTAAAATGCAAGCTGAAGCTGAAGAAAAACATAAGGCACAAGAAATTGCAAGTGCTGCTGCCAGAGCCGCAGCTGCCAAAGCTGCAGAGGAAGAAGAACTCAAAAGGAGAGCTGTTAAAAAGGCAAAGGATGAAGAGCTTCATAAAAATTTATTGGCTGCCGAGGAAGCTCGAAAACGAGCATATGATTTAGCTATTCAAAAAGAGGCTCGAGAAGCCAAAATGGCCATGGAGGCCGAGGAGGCTTATAAAAAAAGTTTGAAGGAAATGGAGGAGCGCAATAAATCGGTTAATCAACAAAAACCACCTCATACTACTGATAACGATTTTAAAAGAAGTTTGCTGGAAATGGAGGAGCGTAACAAACGTGTTAAGCAAGAACAAATGGATGGCAAAGCCCTAGCTGATTTATATAAACCCAAATCCAACGAATTAGAGCCGTCTTATAAAAGAGAGAACATTAACGAAGGAAACAGAACAATTACTAAAGTAACGATCACAATAGGTGATAAAGTGGTTGTATACAGCAAATATAAATATAACTGGGGGGGAGTTTATTATTTTGAAGACGACAGAAGTATTTCTGATGAATTTTTTAAATTAAAAACAAAAGAGTAAATGCGCAAAAAAGTGGTTGCCGGAAATTGGAAAATGAACAAATCGCTACAAGAGGCAAATTTATTGTTAAGCGAATTTAATAGTATAAAAAAATCTGATAATACAGAAATAATAATTTGTATGCCTTATCCATATTTGTTTTTAGAGACCCCCTCATTCGTTAAAAAGGGTGCTCAAAATGTTTCGGAACATTTAAGGGGAGCTTATACCGGTGAAGTTTCAGCTGAGATGCTTAAATCCATGCGTGTAGAATATTGTATTGTAGGTCATTCTGAAAGAAGAAAATATTTTAAGGAGGGCGATGACGCTCTTTATGAGAAAGTAACTCGTTTAATTGAAAATGAAATTACGCCCATTTTTTGTATAGGGGAATTATTGGAAGAGAGAGAAGAAAAAAAGCATCTCCATGTTATTAAAAAACAGATGGATGTTTTATTTAATTTGAGTAAGGATGATTTTAAAAAAATTATGATTGCATACGAACCGGTTTGGGCAATTGGAACAGGAAAAACAGCAAGCAACGAGGAGGCAGAGGAAATTCATCATTATATAAGAATCCTCATTGAAGAAAAATACGAAAAGGCAACGGCTGATGAAATCCTAATTTTATACGGGGGTAGTTGTAGTGCGTTAAATGCTGACGGACTTTTTAGTATGCCTAATATTGACGGAGGTTTAATTGGAGGAGCATCTTTACAGGGTGCTGATTTTAAAGCTATAATCAGTGCAGCACATTAATGGATTACTTTGCTCTTCATATAAAAATTAATCCTTTTAATCTGTTTTCAGATATCTTAATTTCAGAGTTGGCCGAATTGGGTTTCGAAAGTTTTGATGATAGTAATCCCCCATATTTAATTGCTTTTTCTCAGGTAGTTTTGTTTGATAAATACAAAACAGAAAAACTTTTGAATGAATTTAAATTGTTAAACAATCTC
>JBIICS010000134.1:0-7625 GCA_044238735.1 Bacteroidia bacterium | reverse complement strand
GCTATTGTTGCAAGGCCGAGCAGAACCGAATCGGGATTTGAATTGTAAGTATCATTAACCAGGGTAATGTTTTCTTTTTTAATTACCTCCATTCTTTTTCCACTTCCGGATACAAATTTTACTAATGCATTTTTTATTTCATTTGTATTAACACCTAATGTAATACCTATAGAAGCTGCTGCCAAACCGTTATAGATAGAGTGTTTGCCAAAGGCATTAATCTCTATTAGTTCATTCTTTATATTCTTTCCTTTTACTTCAATTACCGGATTAAACGTAGGGGTATATCCTTTAAAAAGCCCATTATAGTTGCTTTTATGCTTGTAAGAATATCCGATAACCTTTGTTCGTTTTAGCGAATGTGACTTTTTAAAAATATAGTCATCATCTAAATTTGCAAAAAATATTTTTTTTCCTTTTGCATTCTCAAACCAATCCAACAATTCAAATTCAGCTTTTGCTACACCACTTTTGTTTTTAAAGAATTCTAAATGTTCTTTACCAATATTGGTTATGATGCCGTAATCCGGTTCTGCAATTTTACACAAGTATTTAATTTCATTAAAGTGATTACATCCAATCTCCAGAACGCAAAAATTATGTTTTTCGTTTAATCGCAATAAAGTTAATGGTACACCAATATGATTGTTAAAATTCCCGGCTGTAAACAAAACCTTAAATTTTTTACTCAATACACAAGCTAACATTTCTTTAGTTGTAGTTTTGCCATTGCTTCCACCCACCACTAACGTTTTTATTTTAAGTCTTTTCTTATGAATGGATGCCAACTCGCCCAAGGCAAGTGTAGTGTCGTCTACTACATAAAAGTTGTTTTTTGGAAAGTTTTCTCCATTTTCAACATGCCAACTTCTGTTAACTACCGCCAAACTACAGCCACTTTCAAACACCTGTGTTAAATATTGATGCGCATCGTGATTTTCGCCCTTTAAAGCAAAAAAGAGCTCATCTTTATTTGCTTTTCTGGAGTCGATACAAACATATTTAAACGACAATTTTGTTCTCTTTTTTAGAACTTCCTCACCTTTAATTTTAGCTAAATCGGAATATAAAATCATGGACTACTTTTCTCTAAAATTAGTCATCTTTTAAAGCGCCTTTTTTAATGTTCAGCATAGTTTTCAACTTATATTAGTTTATTCAATGTTAAAATAATGTTAAGTAAATCTAGTATAGCTTAATATAATTTTAACATAATATTTTGTTTAAGTTTCAAATTATAATTCATTTTTGCACAAAATTTTACAAATAATTTACAATGAAAAAAACGATTTTAGGCATGCTAATCATCATAAATGCAAGTCTAGCTCTTGCCAAAACTCCCAAAAACGGTATTTTATATACTCATAAAGACAGTTTGTTTAGTGTGAATTTTCGCTTTAGAGTCCAAAGTAGGGCTTGGTACAATACAGTTTCTACTAATGATTTTTCGGCTAGTTCTATTGAAGCCAGAGTGAGACGATTAAGGCTTCGCCTGGAAGGTTTTGCTGTAACTCCAAAGCTAACATATAAAATACAGTTATCATTCTCCAGAGGTGATATGGATTGGAATGTACGTGATAATGGTATTAATAATAATTCTCCTAATGTTGTTCGCGATGCAGTAGTGTATTATCAATTTACTAAATTTTTTAATATAGGTTTTGGTCAAACAAAGTTACCGGGAAATAGAGAACGGGTATTCTCTTCAGGTTCTTTGCAGTTTATAGACAGGTCTAATGCAAATGCTACCTTTAATATTGATCGCGATTTTGGAATCTTCCCTACCTATCAAAATCATTTAGGTAATTTTGTTTATATACTTAAAGGAGCTGTTTCTTCAGGCGAAGGCCGTAACTCAAATTCTTCTGATGCTGGTTTAGCATACACCTCCCGGGTAGAATTATTGCCATTTGGATTATTTACAAACGGAGGAGATTATTTTGGAGGAGATTTAGAACGCGAAGAAACCCCAAAATTATCATTAGCTGGTGGTTATTCTCATCACGAAAATTCAGTGCGGCAAGCATCTACTTTAGGCCTGGATCTTTATCAACCTCGCAACATGAATTATTGGTTTCTGGATTATATATTTAAATACAAAGGTTTTTGTAGTATGGGAGAATACATGAGCCGAAATACTTCAAATCCTATTACAGTAGATCCGAAAGGAGCTACACGGCGAATATATGAAGGAGAGGGGGCAAACGTTAGCGTGAGTTATTGTTTTAAAAATAATTATGAAATTGCTGCTCGTTACACTTATATTACCCCAACCGCAGTTTTAAAAAAACTAGACCACCGGATTGAAAATTACACAATTGGAATAAATAAATATTTAAATCATCACACTACTAAGATTCAACTTAATGCTGGTTATCAAAATACAATGGGAATTAGCGGTGCTGCTGATAAGGAAAACCTTTTTGTAGCCTTCCAGATAGAATTGGGAATTTAACATTAAGTTAACATTAGTCCCTTTGATTAAACTTACTTTTATAAAAAAATAATATGTTCGGATTAGAATCTACTCTCGCAATTTTACTGGTACTTTGTCTGGTTTTTGCATGTGCATTTGAATTTGTAAACGGCTTTCACGATACGGCTAATGCGGTGGCTACCGTAATATATACCAACTCCTTAAAGCCTGTTGTTGCTGTGGTTTGGTCGGGTATTTGCAACTTTACAGGTGTTTTTGCAGGAGGTATTGCAGTAGCAATGGGTATTGTTAACTTACTCCCTATGGAAGCTCTAGCCGATCAAAGTGTTTACCTCTCTATAGCCATGGTGCTTTCACTTATTATATCTGCTATTATCTGGAACCTTGCTACCTGGTATGTAGGGTTACCCGCATCCAGTTCTCATACCCTAATTGGATCAATTTTAGGCGTTGGTCTTGCTTTTTCTTTGATGCCCGAAAATCCAACACATGAAGGTGTAAATTGGGCTAAAGCTGGCGATATTGGATTGTCACTTTTAATTTCTCCTGTGTTTGGTTTTAGTGTTTCACTTTTACTTATGGCTGCTTTGGCTAAAAATATTAAAAATAAAAAGTTATTTGATGAGCCCAATAGAGATTCTCCTCCTCCATTGGTAATGCGAATTTTGTTGATCATTACATGTACATTGGTTAGCTTTTTCCATGGTTCTAACGATGGTCAAAAAGGGGTAGGTTTGGTGATGATTATATTAATTGCAATTATCCCCGGTTACTTTGCATTGGATCAATCTGTAAATACTTCAGCTATTAGCGAGAGTCTTACTAAAGTGGAGTTAATTATTAATAAAATTGATACTACTTCCTTAAAGGATAAAGAGTTGGCCTCGTTTTTAAAGTCTAAGAAAAAAGTTATTGAGGCTAAATCTTTAATTGGAAACTCTTCTACAGTTTTCGAGATAAAAGAGGCTGACAGATTTAAAGTAAGAAAGAATATCGTTTCCTCTGCTAAAGGTTTCGAAAAACTACTCGAAAAGGGAAAATTAAATTTATCCAAGGAAGAGTCTGCCGAGTTGAAAAAGGAATTGAAATCATGTAAAAAAATAACCGATTACTCTCCGTTTTGGGTATTGGTTATGATTTCTCTTTCTATTGGTATTGGTACTATGATAGGCTGGAAGCGAATAGTTAGAACAATAGGAGAGAAGATTGGTAAAACACACATGAGTTATGCTCAAGGATTTTCAGCCGAGGTAGTGGCTTCCAGTACCATTGGTCTATCTACTTGGTTAGGATTGCCGGTTAGCACTACTCACGTTCTTTCTTCGGGTATTGCCGGTGCAATGGTTTCGGGTAAAGGCCTAAAAAATCTTCAACCTAAAACAATACGTAATATACTCTTGGCCTGGTTACTTACTTTACCGGTTTGTATGTCTTTGGCTTTTGGTTTATTTTGGCTGTTCAGAGCCTTAATGGTTTAGTTTTTTCAGCGTTCAATTCTGTTCCGTTTAATTTTTTAGTTTAATTTATCTTTTAATAGAGATTTAGCATCTATCTTTGGATAAGTAATTATAACTTAAAACTAATGATTGAAATTTTATCGGGGCCCTGGCCATGGTATGTTGCAGGACCACTTATCGGTCTTACAGTTCCAGTCCTATTAATACTAGGTAATAAAACATTTGGTATTTCATCTTCGTTACGCCATATATGTGCGGCCTGTTTGCCAGCTAATATCCCTTTTTTTAAATACAATTGGAAAAATGAATTATGGAACCTGTTTTTTGTTTTAGGAATATTTATTGGTGGATTAATTTCTTTTCTCTTTTTAAAAAATCCCAATCCCATTCAATTAAATCCCCAGTTAATAAACGAGCTTAATCAATACGGGATCCATGATTTTAATTCTTTAATCCCAATGGATTTGTTTAGCTTTAATAACCTGCTTTCGCTTAAGGGTTTCTTTTTAATGGTGGTTGGTGGTTTTATGGTTGGTTTTGGAACTCGTTATGCCGGCGGATGTACTTCCGGACATTCTATTATGGGATTGTCTTCATTACAGTTAAGTTCGCTAATTGCCACAATTTGCTTCATGCTGGGCGGAATAATAGCAGCTAATTTTTTATTACCCCTACTGTTAAAATTATAAATGGCCATGGAAAAGACAGAACTAAAATATAGTGATGAGTTTGAAGTAAGATCTCAAGATGCGATGGCGCTTAACGAATCTAAATTAAAAGAGAACGCTTCCGATAATTTAAAATATCTGGTTGTAGGTGTTTTATTTGGAATCTTATTTGTAAAAGCCGAAATTATATCCTGGTTCAGAATTCAGGAGATGTTTAGATTTCAGTCCTTTCAAATGTTCGGTGTAATTGGAAGTGCTGTAATGGTGGGCATGCTCTCGGTTTATTTAATCAAGAAGTTTAATGTAAAAACGATGGCTGGTGAAACTATTAAACTTCCCGTAAAACCATTTCACAAAGGACAAATAATTGGCGGTTTAATATTTGGCATTGGATGGGCTTTAACGGGCGCCTGCCCCGGACCACTTTATGCATTAATTGGATATGGTTCTGTTGCCACTATTATAACTCTTTTATCTGCTGTTGCCGGCACTTGGGTGTATGGTTTAGTAAGGGAAAAATTAAAATGATTTAATTACTAAGCCATTACTATCTTTTAGAAATTCGGTTTAGACTTATGTTTTTTTGAAGTGCACATTTAAAGCGAAGCAAATCGATTGGGGCTTTGTTAGCATGCTTGGTTTTTCTGCCATTGGTTCTTCTTCTCCATCTCTTAAATGATGAAGGTTTACTGTTCAATCGCATAAAGTTTATTACTTCATTAGGCTTTAATCCAAATTGAAATTCAATAGCCTCAAAGGGTGTGCGGTCTTCCCAGCACATTTCAATAATTCTGTCTTTTTCCTCAACGCTAAACGTTTTCATTAAAGAGCTTTTCTAGTTTTGTATAACGATAGTTAAAAATCTCCTCCAGCTTTTTTCTGATAAAGAAGTAATGCGCGATAGTTCCCAACCAGCCAAAGGGTATCTTATAATCAACAATATCAATCATCTCAACACCTTCCGAAGTTTCCTTAAAAAAATGTTTATGATGCCATAGACTGTACGGACCAAAACGTTGCTCATCAACAAAATATTCTTTGTCTTTTACGTGCGTAATTTCTGTCATCCATTTTAATGGAATACCCATTACTGGCCTAACTATGTATGTGATTATTTGCCCAGGATACATCTTTTCTTCTGTTTTAAGGGTAATATCAAATCCCATATATTCCGGAGTAATTTCTTTTAAATTTTTTGGCGAGCTAAAAAACTCCCAAGCTTTATCCAAGCTAATTTTTAATTTTTGGCTTCTTTCTAATCTGTAGAACATCTTTTAATTTTAAAACACGTGGTTCGCAGTAATTGTTTAGGTTATTTTTAAAATTATTCCAAACTTCATTTAATAAATGGGTATTTTCATTAAATTTATTAGAACTTAAAGTGTATCTTGGTCCATAGAGTATGTGTAATATCTTTTATCGCAATACATTTAAAACATTAAGAATGAGTAAAATTGCTATGCAGTTCATAATGGTTTTATTGATGTTTGGCTATCAGAATTCTTTCGCTCAAAAAAAGATTAAAGAAAAAGAGTATCAGGCCGATGGCTATTACAGTATTGGTGATTATTACACCTCACTTAATCTTTACCTCGAATTATTTAATCACGATTCCACAAACGCTAAATACTCACTTCACGTTGGGGCTTGCATGTATCATCTTAAACAATCCTCCGATCAAATACTTTATTATTTAAACATTGCCGCCTCAAAAAATGAGCCGGAGGCCTATTATTATCAAGGTAAAGTATTTCACTTGCTGGAACGTTTTGATGACGAGATAAACGCATTTCGCCATTATCTAAACATTAGTGGTAGTCATCCCTTTACTTCGGGTGTTGTTTTGCGTGAGATTGAATTGGCTAAATATGCCAAAGAGGCTATTAAAAATCCAATTACCTCTACCGTAACCAATTTAGGCCCCGAAATTAATAGCGAGTTCGCCGATTATGCCCCGCTTATCAGTGCAGACGAAAACATCTTAGTTTTTACTTCGCGAAGAAGTGAAACAACCGGAGGTAAAAAAGATGAACTGGGTAATTATTTCGAGGATATTTATGTTGCCGATAAAGAAAATAAAAAGTGGACTAAAGCCCGAAACATTGGAGCTCCCGTAAATACCCATACAAACGATGCCTCTACAGGCTTAAGTCCAGATGGGCAAAATTTATTACTATACCGCACTCAACCAAATAAATACGATGGCGATCTTTATGTATGCAACCATTTAAATAATGTATGGTCCGAACCACAAAAACTGAACGAAAACATTAATTCGAATTCTGTTGAAACCAGTGCCTGCATTACAATGGATAATCAAACAATGTATTTTTCCAGTAATCGCGAAGGCGGACAAGGGGGGAAAGATTTGTATATGTCCAGATTGCTGCCCGATGGCCAGTGGGGCAAACCTATTAATTTAGGGCCTAGTATTAATACTCCTTTTGATGAGGACGCTCCATTTATACACCCCGATGGAAAAACATTGTACTTTTCATCTAAAGGTCACAATACCATTGGTGGATACGATGTATACTATTCTGTTTTAAACGATAATGATTTTTGGTCGGAACCCTCTAATCTGGGATATCCTATTAATACTACAGATGATGATATTTTCTTTGTTTTATCTACCGATGGTAAGCGTGGATATATAGCCGGAAAAAGAAAAGATTCTTATGGTTCTTACGATATTTATCAGGTTAATTTTAAGGGAGCTAATCAAACTACTGAAGTTTTGACTGGAAGAATAACGGAAGAGGGTAGCGATAAAATTCCGGTTGCCGCAAAAATTACTGTATTAGAAGAAGAGGGCCGTACCGTTAGTGGTATCTATAGTAATAATTCTAAAAACGGGAGATTTATCTTTTTAGTTAATCCAAATAAGCACTATAAAATAATTATAGAATCACCCGGATATAATACAATAGTTAGACCTTTGGACGGACTTAACTTTCCGGCATCAGAAGGATCTGAGTTGGTTTTTATGATGACTAAAACCAAATAAGAGTTCTCTTAACTTAAATTTATTTAGGTTAATCTAATTTAAGAACAGCCATAAAA
>JBIICS010000133.1:0-7712 GCA_044238735.1 Bacteroidia bacterium | reverse complement strand
TAATTTTTTCAGCATATTCTTCAAATGTGTGATAAGTGCCCGAAGTGCTTTTTATTAGAGAAAATTTAGAACTTCTCTCGTAAAATTTATCATCGGTAATCATTCCGTATTCTATGAAAACTTTGATATCGTCCCATTTTTTTTCAAAATCAGCTCTATCTTTTTTAAATAATTCTTCTAACTTATCTGCCACTTTTTTGGTAATATGAGAGGAGATTTTCTTCACATTACCATCGCTTTGCAAATAGCTGCGCGAAACATTAAGTGGAATGTCCGGCGAATCTAAAACACCATGCAACAATGTAAGAAAATCAGGTACAATACCTTCTACACTGTCAGTTACGAAAACCTGATTACAATAGAGCTGAATTTTATTTTTTTGAATTTCGAAATTCTTTTTCAGTTTAGGAAAATATAAAATACCCGTTAAATTAAAAGGATAATCTACATTTAAGTGGATATTAAATAAGGGTTCTTCGGCAAATGGATAAAGTTCCTGATAAAATTTCTTGTAATCTTCGTCGTTTAAATCGCTAGGCTTTCTTGTCCAGGCGGGGTTAGGATTATTAATTACCGCATCTTCAAATTTAATTTCAACCGGTAAAAATTTACAATATTTTTCTAGTAAGGATTTTATTTTAAAATTGTCGTTAAACTCAAGTGAGTCTTCTGCAATGTGGAGAATAATTTCGGTTCCGCGGTCTGCTTTATCTGTTTTGGTTAGTGTGAAATTTGGGCTGCCGTCGCATTCCCATTTAACAGCATCACTTCCATCTTTAAAAGACTTCGTATATAATTCTACTTTCGCAGCAACCATAAAGGCGGAATAAAAACCCAATCCAAAATGCCCAATTAAATTTGCTTCTGTTTTGTCTTTATATTTTTGAACAAATTCTTCAGCTCCCGAAAATGCAATTTGATTAATGTATTTTTCAACTTCTTCTGAAGTCATACCAATACCTCGATCTTTAATACTTATGGTTTTTGAATCTTTGTTTACCGAAATTTCTATTGTTGTTTCACCAATTTCACCTTTAAACTCACCAAGAGAAGAGAGTGCTTGAAGTTTTTTTGTAGCATCAACCGCATTAGACACCAACTCTCTTAAAAATATCTCATGATCCGAATAAAGAAATTTTTTAATAATCGGAAAAATGTTCTCGGTTTGTACGTTAATCTTACCTGTTTGCATACCTTTTTAGTTTATTAGTTTATTAGTTTAATAATTTAATAGTCGTTGATGACTTTTTCATCACCAATTATGAGTTTGGTTATTTTCAACAAAAATGCCAGAATAATTTTCACTGACAAAATGGCTTGAAAGGCTTATAAACAGGGTAAAAGTTGCTCAAAAAAACCACCTATTTGATTTTCTTCATCAATAAAATGAATCTCATAAATCCAATAGCGTTCATTTCCAACTATATCTGGATTCGACATTTTTTGGTGATTTTGAGGATGAATGTAATTTAATAGTTTTTCACCCATTATTTTCTGATGTGGGAAATTGCCAACCAGATGTCCGCAATGTTCGTTACCAAATTTCCAACCGTATTTATTACATAGATCTATTGTATAATTAAAGAAATCCTGCCCTGTAATTTCAAGTTTATGTTTGTTGTAAAAAGTAGAGCCTTCATGCCAGGCCAGTTCTACATCCCTCATTAATTTAGTTTTAAGGGAATCATTACCCAAAACGTATGTTTTACCAAAGTCGGCTTCCCAATTTTCAAAAATGGGTCCAAAATCAATAAAAACGATATCATTTTCAACTATAGTTAAGTTAGGTGGGTTTTCGTCGTATGGAAAAAGGGTGTTTTTCCCGCTTCTTACTATTCGTTTGTGCCAGTATTTTTCAATTCCAAAAAGTTCAAAAGCAAGATTGTAAATGTGATTATTGACCTGTTGTTCTGTTAATCCAGGTTTTATTAACCGACGTTTTTCTATTTCGCTAAATAAATGTTTGGCTTTGTTTTCAGCTTTTACAAGCTCTTGGTAAGGATTAATCAAAAGTTATTTTTTGAGTGAATATACTTTCTTAAACACCACGTTACCGGATTCATCCTGTACAATCCATTCTCCGTTCTTTTTTCCGTTTAAGTAGGCCCCTTTTTTCTTCTCTGTTCCGCTTGGATAAAAAGTTGCAAATTCACCGTCTAATTTTCCATTAAGGTAGTTGGCAGTTACTTTTTGTTTTCCGTTTTCGTGGTTTTCTATGTAGGGTCCGTTAAGGGTTCCATTAATAAATTGTTCCTTCTTTTTAATACTTCCATTAGGGTAATAGGTAACATGCTCACCCTCTAATACCCCGTTATTAAATATTTTTTTAGAAGCTTCTTTACCATTTACGTAGAAGGTTATAATTTCACCATCGGGCTTGTCGTTATTGTATTTCCCTTTTTCTTTAACAGCCCCATTTTCAAATAATAATTCGTAATCTCCCTCCTTTATTCCTTTGGCGTAATTAACGGTTCCGGTTTTCTTTCCCTTGGGATCTAATAAGGTCCAAATACCTTCTTTAAAGCCATTTACAGTATCCCCTTTTTCTTTTAATTGACCATTGGGATAACGACCTTTCGTATCAACTTTTACAACGGGAGTGGGTTTATAAGTAGGTTTAGCCTCACCCTGAATTACTTTGCTAGGTTTAGGTTTGGGTTTAGCGGCTCCTGGAGCAGCTGCCTCCGCTGGGGCAGGTCCGGCTTTCTTTTCAGTACTGGCAGGGCTTGGTGCTGAAGCGTCTGAAGGAGATGAGGGCGGTGTTTTGTCTTGCGCATTTGTAAATAATGCACAACAACATATAAGAGTAGATAAAATAAGCTTAAGCATAAGTAACTGATTATGACCACTAATATAAGAAATTTAGAATATAATTTTAAGAGGGTGGTCAATTTCTTTATTTTATGAAAATTATATTTTTAAATCAGGAAATTTTATACTTTTGCGCCGGGGTAAGTCTTGTACGACCAGCTCCCTGTAACTTCCCTAGGACCGGAAGGTAGCAAGGACATCAGGTCGTAGCGGTGCGATACAAGTAGCTTACCCCCTTTTTATTTAAATAAAGGGATATTAAATACCATTCATCACATGAAATTTTTTATAGATACAGCCGATTTGGTTCAAATTAAAGAGGCTAACGATTTAGGGGTATTGGACGGAGTTACTACAAACCCATCTTTAATGGCTAAAGTTGGAATTAAAGGGGAAGAGGCCATTTTAAAGCATTATATAGACATCTGTAACATTGTAGATGGAGATGTTAGTGCCGAAGTTCTCTCTACTGATTATGAATCCATGATTAAAGAAGGTGAGAAGTTAGCTGCTTTGCATAAAAACATTGTTGTTAAGGTTCCGATGATTGCAGACGGGGTTAAAGCCATCAAGTATTTTTCTAAAAAGGGAATTCGTACTAATTGTACTTTGGTTTTTTCTGCCGGACAAGCTATATTGGCGGCTAAAGCAGGAGCAAGTTATGTGTCGCCTTTTGTTGGTAGATTGGATGATGTTTCAACTGATGGTTTAGATTTAATAGAGCAAATAAGAATTATCTATGACAATTACGGATACACCACCGAAATATTAGCGGCCTCTATTCGTCACCCTATGCACATAGTTAAATGCGCAGAGATTGGGGCCGATGTGGCAACTTGCCCTTTAAATGCAATAACCGCATTGTTAAAGCACCCTTTAACCGATAATGGATTAAAGCAGTTTATAGAAGACGCAAAGAAATTTGCTTAAAATAACAGCCGGCTCAGCCGGCTTTTTTGTTTAAAGATGTTATATAAGATTTTTCCCGACAATATAAATGATAGGCATATTAATGCTTGTGTTAATTTAATAAAACAAGGTGAAGTAATAATTGCCCCTACCGATTCGGTGTATGCTTTTATATGCGATCTTAATAATAGTTCGGCTATAGAAAAATTGTGCAAAATAAAAGGACTAGATCCTGCTAAAGCAAATTTCTCTGTTTTATTTAACGATTTAAGCGTGCTTTCTGAATTTACAACCCCCATAAGTACTGCAGTTTTTAGAGCATTAAAAAAAGCACTTCCCGGTCCTTTTACTTTTATTTTAGAGGCTAGTAACAGAGTTCCTAAATATTTTAAGCAAAAGAAAAAAACAATTGGAATTCGGATACCGGATAATAAAATTTTACAACGTATTATTGAAGAAGTAGGCAACCCATTGGTGGCAACCTCTGTAGTAGATGAAGATGATATAGTGGAATATACCACCGATCCCGAATTAATTGAAGAAAATTGGGGAACCAAGGTATCTGCAGTTATTGATGGTGGATTCGGACATAACGTTGCAAGTACTATTTTAGATTGTAGTAAAGGTGATATAGAACTTATCCGAATCGGGCTTGGAGATATCTCTATGTTGGGTATTACTAATTAGAGTTGATTTCAAAATTTTAACCTTACTGTTAACTAAAATCGATAGTTCCTCGTTATTGCCCTGTCTAAATCCTTTTAAGTATTATTCGTATCTTCGCAAGTAATGGCAAAAAAAGTTAAGTACAGTCAAAAGCAAATAGATCAGCTATTTAGTTCTTTTTCCAAATTAAAAGTATTGGTAATAGGTGATGTAATGTTAGATCATTATATGATAGGGAGTGTAACCAGAATTTCGCCTGAAGCACCGGTGCCGGTTGTAAATATTGCGGAAAAACAATTCCGGCTTGGTGGAGCCGCCAATGTATTAGCCAATTTGCAGGCTATGGGGGCTCAGCCTATTATTTGTTCGGTAGTAGGAGATGATATCTATGGTTCTATATTTATTGATTTATTAGAGAAAAACGAATTGGTTAGTGAGGGATTAATTCAATTAGACGATCGAAAAACAACCGTTAAAACCCGAGTAATAGGAAATAACCATCAATTAATTAGAATTGATGAAGAACAAGATGATATGATTGATTTGGGAGCCTCTAACATGATGTTTAACCGAATTAGAGAAATCATTACAGAAAGAAAAATTGATGTTATTATTTTTGAGGATTATGATAAAGGCTTATTGTCTGAATCACTTATTAAAAAAACAATTGCACTTGCAAATGCAAAAAATATTCCAAGTGCTGTAGATCCCAAAAAACGAAATTTTATGGCTTATAAAGGTTGCACTTTGTTTAAGCCCAATTTAAAAGAACTAAGAGAGGGGTTAAAAATCGAAATAAATCCTAAGTCTAAAGAAAACATTAAAGAGTCAGCGTTAAAAGCGCTTAATCTTTTAAAATGCGATAATCTTTTATTAACACTCTCCGAAAATGGAGTTTATTTAAAGAACACGCTTCAAGATATTCATATACCGGCTCATCTCAGAAACATAGCAGATGTTTCGGGTGCCGGCGATACAGTTATAAGCATCGCCTCATTATGTTTGGCTGCAAATACCAAGATGGAATTGCTTGCAGAACTCTCGAATATGGCCGGTGGATTGGTTTGCGAAAAAGTGGGGGTGGTACCGGTAGATAAAGAACATTTAAGGACTGAAGCTGTTAAGCTATTATGTAATTAATATTAGTATGGCTGTATTACCCTATAAAGAAAAAGATTCCGGAAAAAAAGAGCAAGTGGCTTTAATGTTTAATAATATAGCCAGGCGATACGATTTTCTTAATTCTTTTTTGTCGGCTGGCATTGATCGTATTTGGAGAAGAAAAGCACTTAAGGTATTTAAAGGTAAACAGTTAAACGAACTGCTTGATGTGGCTACTGGTACAGGTTCTTTTGCTCTTGAAGCGAATCTTCAGTTAACCATTAATAAAATTACCGGAGTTGATATTTCGGCAGGCATGCTCGAATATGGCAATAAGAAAATTAAAGATCTAAACTTAGATAATAAGATTTCTTTAATGTTAGGCGATTCCGAAAATTTACCTTTCGATGATAATCGTTTTGATGCCATTACTGTAGCTTTTGGTGTTCGTAATTTTGAAAATTTGTCAAAGGGTCTTAGTGAAATGTGCAGGGTTCTAAAACCTAATTCCAATTTAGTGGTATTAGAATTTTCAAAACCTCAGAACTTTCCAATTAAACAGTTGTATTTTTTTTACTTCAAAAATATTTTACCGGTTATTGGCAAATTAGTTTCTAAAGACAGTGCAGCGTATACCTATTTACCAGAGTCAGTTCATGCTTTCCCCTACGGTGAAGAGTTTAAATCCATTATGTTGTCGTGCGGATTTAAAAAAGTAGAAATTAAAAGCTTAAGTTTTGGAATTGCCTCAATTTATATTGGTACAAAATAAAATGTGGTGATACCCGTTAATGAACTTTATGCGAATATTAAAATCAATAATTACATTAGGTCTAATATTGATCTTCAATTCGCTTTTTGCACAACGCCAGAAGGTACTTAATTTAGCTACTTACGACGATAAGGCTTATCATTTTGGTTTTTTATTGGGTATAAATTCTACTAATTTTCAAATAAAATACACTACTCAAATTAAGCAATACGATTCGTTAATGGCCGTTATTGCGAAACCGGCAGGTGGATTTAATTTGGGTATAGTAACAAATGCTCGATTGGGTCAGTATTTCGATTTACGATTAATTCCTCAATTAAGCTTTGCCGAACGAAATGTTGTTTTTTTCGTAAGAGATAGTCAGGGGGCTTATTATGAACTTAAAAAGCCAGTTGAATCTACATTTATAGATTTCCCCCTTGATTTAAAGTATAAATCGGAGCGGCTTAATAATGCCCGCGCATACCTGGTTATGGGGGGTAAATACAGTTTAGATTTAGCAACAAACAAACGGGCTAAGGATAGTGGCGATCAAGTTAATATTAAATTAAAGCGTCATAGTGTATCGGCTCAATTTGGTTTTGGACTCGACTTTTATACAACCTATTTTAAATTTTCACCCGAACTTAAATTTGGAATAGGTTTAAATGATGTTTTAATAAAAGATGGTGGTCCATACTCAGGGAGTATAAACAAGCTTTTTAATAAGACTTGGCTTATTGGATTTACTTTTGAATAAATAACAACTATTATTAACTATACAATTAAAACCGGTATTTTAACTTGATGTCTTACCTTATCAATGGTTGTTCCTAAAACCAAATCCAATAAGCTACCATGACCGTGTCGGGCCAAAATTAATAAATCAATGGGGTTTGAGTTAACATAGGCAGATATAGTTTTATCCGGATCTCCAAATCCCAAGTAATAACTCACTTTATATCCTTTCTCGTTTAATTGTCTTTTATAATTCTCTAATAATACTTCGTCTTCAGCCATTTCATTATCACCGGTTTCGTTTCCATGCCACTTAGCGTTTACAGTTTCGGTAGCATGCAATAAAATATAATGAACATTTTTTCCTCCGGTTGAGGTGGCTTGAGATATTGCTTTAAAATCACTGTCAGAAAAATCTACAGCAACAGCAATCGTTTTTATTTCGCTTGCTTCATTTAGTATTAGTTTATGTGGAGATTTATGAAACTGAACAGGTTTAACAGATGGTTTAGATTTAAATATTACAAAGAATAAAACAAAAAGTACATAAACAAAAACTATTACCAAAAGAGTAAATAAAATGCTAAATCCTTGTTGGTTAAACAAACTCATTAAACTTTCGTACACTAATTTTAAATTCAGCAATACAATAATAGCGGCGGAAAGCCAGGAGATTATTTTCACAAAAAAACTTATGCTAAATTCCCCCATATTCGTTTTATCCGATACAAAATGG
>JBIICS010000132.1:0-7752 GCA_044238735.1 Bacteroidia bacterium | reverse complement strand
ATTTCCATTTTCGAATGTTCAATTTGATAAGTTCTTTTGCCTCTATCATCGCCCATAATATAAGAATAAAACATTTATTGTAGCGTTACAAACTCCATGCAATCCTCGTCCTCGTTACCGCTATCGCTCAAACGAGGACGAGTGAGCCGATTTAATCCAAAGCAAGCCTTTTAATCGTCCTCGTTTGTAACGAGGATGAGTTAAAAATGCGTTTAAAACGCATAACAAACCTAATACGCTATACAAACATCAACATAACCGTTTCCATCAGCATAATTACTCGCACTACTAAACACATAATTACTTGCTTCATAAACCAGCATTGCCGCAACAGGATTATTGTGTATGTAATTTATTTTTTGCTCAATATCAATATACTCTCCCAGTTCAATTGCATGATTATCGTCTTTCCAGATCTTATAATTTTCAGCTCGTCGGGTTCTGCGTGCTTCAAAAGAAAATTTATTCAATAACCATTCCTTGCGGCTTTCATTTATTTCGTCCATTTTCTTAATGAATTGTTTAGACGTATGTTTCTTTAAATCTCTTAATACATGAGATAATTTATTTGGTTCTTTAACCGAACATACCAAATGTACGTGATTGCTCATTATAACATATGCATATACAATTAAGCCTTTTTCTTTAATGCAATAATTTAAAGAATCGGTTATAATTACGCAATACTCTTTTCTAGTAAATAAATCAACCCAATCTATTACTGTTAAAGTTAAAAAATAGGTTGCATTTTGATTAGCTATTTTATATCTATCACCACTCATAACATAAAGGTAAAAATATTTATTGTGGCGTTACAAACGCCATGCAATCCTCATCCTCGTTACCGCTTTCGCTCAAACGAGGACGAGTGAGGGTTTGCAACGAGGATGACTTAAAAATGCGTTTAAAACGCATAATAAAATCATCAATCTCCTTCAAAATTCAACACTAATATTTCCATTTTCGAATGTTCAATTTGATAAGTTCTTTTGCCTCTATCGTCGCTCATAATAGTAAGAATAAAAACATTTATTGTAGCGTTACAAACGCCATGTAATCCTCATCCTCGTTACCGCTATCGCTCAAACGAGGACGAGTGGAGGGAATAACTGACTAATATCATTTTTAAATTTATCCTTAATAAATACCTTTGTTCGAGTATCTTGTTTTTTTATTATTACTTAATTTTATGATAACCCTCGACAATTATTTAGATCGCCACTTCATCCACCGAAGCAATTGGCTTAGAGCAGATGTTTTAGGGGCTAATGATGGTATTATCTCTATTTCGAGTTTAGCAGTTGGGGTTGCAACAGCAAGTAATACGCGCGAGCCCATTGTTTTGGCTACGGTTGCAGGCATTGTAGCTGGAGCCCTCTCTATGGCGGCAGGCGAATATGTTTCGGTAAGCTCTCAAACAGACACGGAAGAGGCGGATATAGAAAGAGAGATTAAGGAATTAAAAGAAATGCCCGAAGAAGAATTAAAAATACTTGCTCAGATATACGAAAAGCGTGGCTTAAAAAAAGAAACTGCTATGCAGGTAGCACAGGAACTAACCGAAGTAGATGCCTTAGCGGCCCATGTTAGAGATGAATTAGGCATAACCGAAATCAGTCAGGCTAAACCCATACAGGCCGCCTTGGCATCGGGCGCAGCTTTTTCTATAGGGGGTCTTTTACCTGTATTGGTTGTTTTGTTTAGCCCGGTTAAAGGCATGGAGTTCTGGCTTTATGGTTTCACTATTGTTTTCCTGATTATACTTGGAACAATTGCTGCTAAAACCGGTGGGTCTAATTTATTTAAAGCCATTACGCGTATTACCATATGGGGGACTATTGCCATGGTTTTATCGGGTTTGGTTGGATACTTATTTGGCGTAAAAGTTTAACTTAAATTAATATAAATATGAACGGAGCACACTTTCATTTAATTGTAAATCATTTCCCTATTATTCTTCCTTTTGCAGGACTCGTCATTTTAATAACCGGACATTTCACCAAATCTGAGCCTATCAAGAGAAGTGCATTCATGATTTTCATCTTAGGCTCACTTTTTACCATAGCTGCTATGGCCAGTGGCGAAAACGCAGAAGATGTAGCCGAAAACATAAGTGGCATAACAGAAAGCAGTATTCATCTTCATGAAGAATCTGCCGAGTTGTTTGCAATCCTAAGCTATATACTGGGAGTTCTTTCCGCATCAGCATTATGGACAAGCTGGAAACAAAAAGCAATTGCGCAAAAACTAACGGGCGCCGTATTTATTATTTGCCTTATTACTTTATTTCTTGCCAAGCAAGTGGGTACCAGCGGTGGTGAAATAAGACATACCGAAATACGCAGCAGCACTAACACCCCAGCCCAGCAAACAAACGAGTCGGAAGATGATGATTAAAGCGGAATACCAAGAACGTAGCTTTTACTTTTTATTTTTATTTTTATTTTTATTTTTATTTTTATTTTTATTCTTAAATCAAAACAAACTAAACTGACTTCCCTCCTGCTCTTCGGTGGTGGCAATTAATTCCACCCCGCATTTGGCAAACTCTTTTTCATTGGCTCCTGCCAGCCAGTCGGCTTCATTCTGTGCTGTTAAGATTACTGGCATACGTTTTTTAGAATTGTGTATCTCGGCCATTAAGGGATTGGCTTCGGTGGTAACCAACGTGTATGTATTAATAAGTTCTCCTGTTTGTTTATCCACCCATTCACTCCACAAACCGGCAAAACAAAATATTTGGTGGTGCGGTCGGGTTATTTCAAACTTCTTTTTGTATTTCCCTTTCGCATCTTGCCATTGCCATTCGGTAAAACTATCGGCAATAATTAAGCAGCGATTATTTACACAATTTTTAAAAGCGGGTTTTTCGTATAGGGTTTCTATTTTAGCATTTAGCGTATATTGCCGTATACTGTTATCCTGGGCCCATAGTGGTATTAAGCCCCAATTATATAATTGTATGCTTTCTTTATTATTATTTGCAATTACAGGTGCGGCAGGATACTGAAAACCATTATATACCGTAGGCTTTATACCCATTGCAGGCAACTGCCTTCCCTTAAAACGGTTCTGAAGTGTTTGGGCGTCTTTGCTCTGTTTGTAATGAAAACACATAATCGCAGTTTATGGTTATTATTTCATTAATATTGGTTGTATAGCGGGGCGATAGTTTTTCTTGTCGCATCTTCCAGGTACGCCCCTGATCCTGTGATGCAAGTTTAAGCTTTTTTACTCCCAATTGTCTGTTAATTTTATCTACTGCATCCATCAGTGGCTTATGGCGTGGATTGGTGTTTTCGAATAAATTAACTTGTAACGACGATTCGGGTGTGAAATCCATAACCAATACTCCCGCTTTTTTATAGCGAAACCCTTTTATAAATATTTTTTCGAGCCCAATCACTGCAAATTTCGCTAACTCTATTCCGGAGTTGGTAGCATAAGGCAATTGCAATACAATATTTTTACTGTACTGAGGCTCGTTCTCTCTAAAACCATTAGTGTGTATAAAAACCAGGATGCGATTACAACACGATTTTTGCTTACGTAACTTTTCGGCACAGGTAACGGCAAACGTTATTACCCTTTCCTTTATCTTTTCGTAATCGATATAATCCACATCAAACGAACGGGTAGTAGCTATATTTTTTTTAGGTGCAATATCTTCCAAATCCAAGCACGATTCCCCATTTAATTCCTTATGTAAACGAAGACCCACCACGCTCATATGCTTTTTAACCCACTCCTGCGAAAGTTTGGAAAATTGGTATGCATTATTAATATTCATAGCCATTAAACGCTTGGCATAACGATAGCCAATCCCCCAAACATCTTCTATTTTAAGCCACTTCAGGGCTTTTATACGTTTATCATCTGTATCAATTATGTAAACATGCCGGGTACGATCCGGAAATTTTTTAGCTACTTTATTGGCCACCTTAGCTAAAGCCTTAGTGGGTGCAATTCCAACACTAATAGGGATACCAGTATTGCGTGTTACGGTATAACGGATAAGGTTTCCGTATTCGGTTAAATTAAAATTATTTTCAAATCCTTTAAATTTCAAAAAAGCCTCATCAATACTGTATATTTCAATTTCGGGGGTAAACGTAGCAAGTATCGTCATAACTCTATTGCTCATATCGCCATACAAGGCATAGTTAGATGAAAATACCTGAATATTATTTTGCTCAAATATATGACGAAACTTAAATGCCGGTGCACCCATGGGTATACCCAATTGCTTGGCCTCATTGCTTCTGGCTATTACACAACCATCGTTATTGCTTAATACAACTACAGGCAGTTTTTTTAATGCAGGGTTAAAAACACGTTCACACGAAGCGTAAAAATTATTACAGTCTATTAACCCAAACATAATCATTTATGAGCCTTAATTGAAAACGTTAATATGCCCCATATTTCAAAATCGTGGAACTCAGAAATCTTAATGGGTTTAAACTCTTTGTTTTCGGAGGTAAGCCAAATCTCGTTGCCCGATACACTTAATCGCTTTAAGGTAAATTCGCCATTAATTACACATACCGCAATTTTTCCGTTACCGGGTTCCAAACTGCGATCTATTATTAAAATATCACCATTGTCAATACCCGCATCACGCATAGAAAAACCTTTTGCTATTGCTAAAAAAGTACTCGAAGGATTTTTAATAAAATGCTTATTTAAATCGATTGTACTTTCTAAAAAATCGGTTGCAGGCGATGGAAAGCCGGCTGCTATGCCCGCTCTGTAAAAAGGTATTTGTACCTCGCTGGAATTTACTACCCAATAAATATCCAGATTTGGAGTTTTAAGAAATGGATTAACTGCGCTCATACACTAAATCGTTTTCTTAAATTTCCAAATAATAGTGCTAAATTAAACTGTTTCCGAAAAATTTAAACAGCCTATTAATCAATTAAATATCGATTTACTAAATAAAATTGATTTTATAATTATCTTTTAAATGATTTTATTTAAATCCTTAAAACAGCATTTAACCCAGAACATGCCTAAAAAATGTATATGCTGCCCAATGCTCAATAATTTAATGAGAAGGTGTTTCTACAAATCTGTCCGATTTATTTTTTTTGATTTGCTGATATGCACCGTTCCACAACTCCATTCGTCTTTTTAATGATTCTACGCAGGCCTCTTCGGCTTCTCTCCAGTGTGTTTCGTTTTCGCTACATAAATGTGCAGTCATTTGTAAAGCCAATTGACTGTGATGATCTCCGTCTACCTCAATATGACGCTCTAAATAGTATTTAAAAATTGAAATACTCTCCGGAAATTTATGGTTGAGGTCCTGTACTAACGACACAAACATTCCGGGGATTAAATCTTCGCGACCAAAAGTAAACACAGCCGACTGAACGTGCGCCTTTTGGCTACCAATTACGCTAAAGGTATTGCTTACAAAATTACGGGCCTCTTGCGGTGTATAAGCTTTCTCAAAAGCATCCTCCAGGTTAAATTCTCTTTTCAAACTTTGTATAAAACTATTAATCTCGGCTGTATTTGCCCCGCATTGCTCCATGGCACTTAGATACAATTCGAAATGACTCTTTCTGTTTCCATCCAAATCTACATCAGACTCTTCGCCGGTAACAATTTCATTAATTAAGTAACGGGTATCTGCAGATCCCGAAGGAAACCAGGGTACAGCGGTACATGTTAATTGATTTTGTAGGGTTTTGAGTAAACTCATAAAATCCCATACGGCGTATATATGAAAACGCATAAATATTTTCAAATCATCAATGCTGTTTATTTGGGTATAAACCGGATGGTTAATAATTTCCTGCCGAAGTGGTTCTATAGATTGTTTAATTTTTTGGATGTAGTTATTTGTCATCTTCTTCTTAACAAAGCAAACGGTTAAAGGTTAGCAAAATTAATACTTTTAACTAAAACAACTACGTTCTATCGTTCGTCTTTAACCCATTTGTAGGTTTCGCCGTTAGAGAGTTTAATAAGGTATAATCCGGGAACCAGCGAATGGGTTGCCACCACTTTCTGTTTTAATACGGTTCCGCTTCTCACTATTTTTCCTTGTATATCAAACATTTCAAAAGCAAGCTCCCGACTGAACTCTCCAACAATTTCAATAACTAACTCGGTGTTTCCGGGATTTGGATAAACCGTTACAAGGCTTTGCGACGGATAGCGGGCGCAGTTTACGCTTATAATGTTAGAATACTCGCTAACACCGTCTATATCTTTTTGCAAAAGCCGGTAGTAAGTGTTTGTTCCCTCATTGCCTATATCGCGGTATTGGTAGGAAAGAGTTAAATTACTGTTACCGGCACCATCAACAGTATCAACAGAAATAAAATCGCTACCATTAGGCGAGCGTTCCAATACAAAATAATCATTATTTAGTTCAGATGTGGTTGTCCAGCGCAGTATCGGATATTTATCCTCGCAATTAGCATTAAACGATGCTAATTTTACCGGAAGTGGGCTTTGGGTGGTATTGGTAGTACCTATGGTATAGTAAAAATTAGTGGGTATATTGGAAGCATCTACTGTAAACAGAACCCGATCGCCGCTAATTTGAGGAGAGCCTACAATAGAAACAATAGAAAAGGTTGCGCTTGGCGAATTACGGTTTAACAAAACATAATTGTTGGGATTAGCAGGAATAAGATTAATTCCGTATTCACTAAAATCAAAATATACCGTTACCTGTCCGCTGTTTGAATTTACATCGGTTTTGTTTACATACCAATCGTTTAACCAACGCTGAGTAACTGTAGGGGGCAAATTAGATGTGGAGGTAGTTGCAGTTATTGGGCAATTTATACCACAGGTTAAATAATCGCCATTATCTTTTAGAAAATCACCGGCTGCAGTACCTACAGTAAAACCCATTCCGGAACTTTGTCGGGTTGCAACAATACTATCGCTGGAGGATTCTCGGCCTATTCCATTTACATAATAATTATAGGAACCGGGGGCGGGTGGAGAGTATTTAGTATTGGGATTGGTTATACTATAAAAAGCACTTTGATTAGATTCAATTAAATTTCTTCTGGTATTAGAAAGAGAGGAACTAAATTGAATATTCTCTGCCATTTTTCCTGTAAAAGACTCGGAGGCTTGACAGCAGGCGTTAATACTTTGTAAAAGGCGAATAGAATTAAAATTAAAAGCGTTGTTATCAGCAGCGGTGGCAGAAGGCGTTCCATTGTTAAACAATTGACGTTGAGTACCATTAAATCGGGCAGATAAAATTAAGGGAGAACCCGAAGGTGTAATGCTAATTACCGTACTGGGCGAAACACCGCCTCGCTCAATTACAAACTCATTACTGTTACGTTGATTAATATTGCCAAAATTAACATCACTCCAGTCGCTACTGGTTAAAGCAGAATTTCCTAACGACCAAATACGATTATTAGAAGTAGAGTTAACGTCCGCAGTAACCACGCAATTTACAGTAAGTGTACTGCCTGTATAAGCGGGGGAGAATGTTCCGGTTAGGTTTGTTTGCAAGGCTTGAGAACTTTGCAGAGCCGGAGAAATAGAACCTGATCTAAGCCTGATAATTCGACCCAAATTCATGAGCTGGGGTTGTCTGGTTAAAGCACCGGTTGTAGAAAGATTGAGCCCCCCCGACTGATCATACAACACAGAAACAAAAGCATTGGGCGGAACTGACGGCATAGTTACGGGATCTGGCGGACCGCTGATGCCATAGTAAGCTGACTGGCCATACTCCAGATACTGACGATTAGTGGAAGA
>JBIICS010000028.1:0-26179 GCA_044238735.1 Bacteroidia bacterium | reverse complement strand
TTACAGTAGGTCCCACGCTAGCTTTAATTTTAGCTATGGTAATACCATAATCACCTAATGTTTTTACAATTCGGTTTTTATTGTCCTCCAGTTCTTGTTTGTTAATCTCTATTGATTTATCTCCTCCATATGGGTTTAATAATTCAACCGATGGAAATTGATAATTACTTAAGTCTAAAGTGGGGTCATATTCTCCAAGCTCCTCCAAATTTAAGCCGTCATGATCTTCCTGCATACCGGCTAATCGATCTTTTTCTATTTGGTTCTGAACAAGATTGGCTTTATCCGGATCTATAGGAGCAACTTCAGGTGAAACAATTTGTTCAATTTCAAATTCAGGTTCATGTTCATCTTTGCTTGAGATCTCATTTAAGGGTAAATCAACATCTTGCCCCTTTTTTTCTTCAAATAAAAATTCATTTTCTAGATTATCATCCAGTTCTGGATCTTTAGAAATTAAAACCGGTTCTTCAAAGTTGAGGTTAGATTTATCCAAGGGATCAATATCTACTACTTTATTCCGGTAAACGTTAGTTTCATCCTCTTTAGCGGGCGATACTTCTGCACCCTGTTCGAGTTTTGAATCTACATTCGAAAATTCGGGTAACTTAAAGCTGGGATTGTATGCTAATATAATAAACACCATCAGGGAAAGCAAAAGAATGAGAATGCTTCCAACATTTCCTAAAATTCCATTAAGCCAAAGTACAGTGTGAAAACCAACCGCTCCACCTAAATAAAACAACTGTGTTTTAAAAATCATTCCCATTAGCACCGAAGTCCAAAGGGTATAAAACATTAAATGACGCGTTGCTCGCCCAACCGGAAATAACGAAAGATTGAATAGGTTTTTAAAACCACTTAAAAATAATATAGGTAACAGTAAAAAAGAGGAAAGCCCAAACCATTTATGGATAAAAAGATGAGAAATATAGGCGCCAGTTTTTCCTAACCAATTTTGGGCCTGAATCTCCTCATCGAACGTGGTTTTTACAAATTGATTGTAAATAATGTTCTGATCTTCCTGCCAGGTAAACAAATAGGAAGTAAACGCCACAGTCGCATAAACCGAAAAAAGTATTAAAAAAACACCACTTATCTTTTTTGTTCGGTCATCGTTAACAAAAGACTTTATTTTATTTATTCCCTCCTTAAATACCGATAATTTAGTGTTTTCGATGGCTTCGACCTTTTTAGGCGCTTTCTTCTTAGAAGTAGTTGTTGGCTTATACTCCTCAATTACCGGTGGGGTTGAATCTATATCGGTCTCCTTTGCTTTATTTTTAAATTTATTTTCTTCCAATTAAAAATAGGTTAAGCATTTTAATCAAAAATAAGTATACCTCAACATTAATAACGGCTGTTTTTGCCGGATTATTAAATTTTAAATGTTAATAAGTGGAATGCTTGTTAATATGTTAAATTTGTTTTAATTTGACACTTTAAAAACAACCTGAATTCATGGAATACGGGATTTGCAACTTAAGTATCATACCTTGTCGAAAGGAAGCCAGCGATAAAAGCGAAATGGTAACTCAGCTTTTGTTTGGTCAAACTTTTTCTATATACACTAAAACCGAAAAGTGGGCAGAGATTATTGTTCATGATGATAATTATCGTTGCTGGATAAGTAACAAGCAATACAAGGATTTAACCGAGGAACAATATAATTCCATTAATCAAAATTCTAATTTCATAGTTAATGATGTTATTTCGGTAATGGAAGATAAAAATCAACACATTCATTTTCCTGTTGTTGCGGGATCTTTATTGCCAAATTACGAGGAAGATAATTTTGAAATTGTAGATCATTTATATAATTACGAGGGAGATGTAGTTAACACCACGGTAAAGGGAACACGCCAAAGAATAGTTGAAAAAGCCCTCGAATTTTTAAATACTCCTTATATGTGGGGAGGCAAATCGGTTTTGGGTATAGATTGCAGTGGTTTTACACAATTGGTTTATAAGCTAAACGGCTATAATTTATGTAGAGATGCCTATCAGCAGGCCGAATCCGGAAAAACCTTATCTTTTTTAGATGAAGCAAAAGAGGGTGATTTGGCTTTTTTTGATAACGAAGAGGGAAAGATTATACATGTGGGTATTATCCTAGCTAATCATCATATTATCCATGCCTCCGGAAAAGTGAGGATTGATAAAATTGACCATTTTGGAATTTATAACGAAGAGATTAAAGATTACTCTCATCGCTTAAGAATTTTGAAAAATTTTATTGATTCTTAGCTTAATTAAATGAGTATTTTTGCGGAAACAACTTTTATTAGATGAAAGAAATTATTGAAGCCGCCTGGCTTAACCGCGAACTTTTAAAAGAGGAAAATACTCAAAAAACCATTCGAAACGTAATAGAGGAGTTAGATAAAGGAAGATTACGCGTTGCCGAACCTGTTGGGGATAAATGGCAGGTAAACGATTGGGTTAAAAAGGCTGTAATTTTATATTTTCCAATTCAAAAAATGGAAACTATTGAGATTGGCCCGCTTGAGTTTTATGATAAAATGTTGTTAAAACGTAATTATGCTCAATTGGGGGTTAGGGTTGTACCGCATGCGGTTGCCCGTTATGGTGCATTTTTGGCTTCGGGTGTAATTATGATGCCCAGTTATGTAAATATAGGTGCTTATGTAGACAGTGGTACCATGGTTGATACTTGGGCAACGGTTGGATCGTGTGCTCAAATTGGGAAAAATGTACACTTAAGCGGTGGTGTAGGTATTGGTGGAGTTTTGGAGCCCGTTCAGGCTGCACCGGTAATTATTGAAGATGGATGTTTTATTGGATCCCGTTGTATTGTGGTAGAAGGAGTTCATGTTCAGAAAGAAGCAGTTTTGGGCGCTAATGTGGTATTAACCAAATCAACTAAAATTATTGATGTTTCGGGAGATAAACCTTTAGAGTATACTGGTTTTGTTCCTTCGCGTTCTGTTGTAATTCCGGGTAGTTATACTAAAAAATTTCCGGCTGGTGAATTTCAGGTTCCTTGCGCCTTAATTATTGGAAAAAGAAAAGCGAGTACCGATTTAAAAACATCCCTTAATGATGCTTTAAGGGATTATGATGTAGCTGTCTAATTTATTGATGTGAAGTTAAGGGGAGAGAATAATGAGCAAAGAACAAAGAACAAAGAAAATTTAATTTAGAAAGTTTAGAAAATTAGGAAGGTTTTAAAATCATATCCAAAAATTGATTTGTTGTAATTTTATTCATTACAATTTTCAAAACTTTCTAAATCTTCAAAATTATTCTTAAAAAGAAAAATATGGAAAACAATAACTTACTAAAAATAGGAATAAGCGTTGGCGATATCAACGGAATTGGGCCGGAAATTATTCTTAAAACGTTCTCAGAATCCATGATGATGAAGGTTTGTATTCCTGTTATTTACGGCTCTTCCAAATTGTTTTCATTTTATCGCAAAACCTTAAATCTAAACGATTATCAATTTAATATAATCAAATCTGCAACTCAGGCGGGTAGCAAAATACCTAATTTAATTAATGTGTGGGAGGATGAAGCCAAAGTTGAAATTGGTCAACAAACTGAAATTGGCGGTCAATATGCTTTTCAATCGCTTGAAAGAGCGGTTAGCGACTTAAAAAACGGAGAGATTGACGCTTTGGTAACTGCACCTATTAATAAGAAAAATATTCAAAACGATAAATTTAATTTTGCTGGTCATACTGAATTTCTGGCTGAACAGGCCGGTAAAAAAGATTACCTGATGTTGTTGTGTAATAACGATTTGCGTGTAGGTACTGTTACAGGTCATATTGCTGTATCGGATGTGTCTAAACAACTATCTCAGGAAAAAATTATGGCAAAGGCCAAGGTAATGCTCAATTCATTAGTACAGGATTTTAGAATTCGTAAACCTAAAATAGCGGTATTAGGTTTAAATCCGCATAACGGCGATAATGGTTTAATGGGGCATGAAGAACAAAATATTATTATACCAGCCATAGAAAAATTAAAAGCCGAAGGTTATATTGTGATGGGCCCTTTTGCGGCTGATGGTTTCTTTGGTTCGGGTTCCTTTACTAAGTTTGATGGTATATTAAGTATGTATCACGATCAGGGCTTGGTTCCCTTTAAAACTCTGGCGTTTGGCGGTGGTGTTAATTTTACTGCCGGGTTACCATTTGTTCGTACTTCTCCCGACCACGGCGTAGCTTATGATATAGCAGGCCAAAATAAGGCAAGCGAACAATCTTTTAGAGAGGCGATATATACAGCTATTGATATTGTTAAATGCAGAGAGGAATTTGCTGAACTCACTGAAAATCCTTTGGCTTTTTCTAAGCCCAGCCGAAATGAAAGAAGGGCAATAGAATAGATACTTTTAATTCTTCTCTTTTTTTGCATCATTTTCTTTGCAGGTAGTGGATTAATTTTTCATTATGAATTTGTTTTTAAATTCCTTTTTTGCGGATTTAGCCTAAATTTAATGTAACACTTGTAAAATTGATTAAAAGCTTCTTTTATTGTTTGTTAGTACTTCTTGTTTCCTGTAAAAAAGAGGATATTGGAATTACCGTATCATACACGGTAAAGAGATTAAACGGAAGCAGTAATTATTCAATTTCATACAAAAAAGCGGGAGGTGTTGATGAGTTAGTTGGGCCTGTAAATCAGATAAATTGGAACTCGGGGATTTTAGAAAATTTTGAAGCAGGTGAACTGGCCTCCATAACCTTAAACACAAATGGCCCGAAAGAAGATTATTTATTGAGAATTATATCCAATGGGAAAATTATAGCAGAACAAGAGATTTATTCAGTTAACTTAATTCAAAAACTTGAGGTAAAAGTATATTGATATACTGGATCAGTAATTTAAAATATTAACTGTTAAATAGCTTATTTCTTGATGAAATTAAAACTTAGTTTTTCTCCAAAATCAAGTAGTTTTTTAAGGGCATCAAAGTATAGAGTAAAGATTAATACTAAAGTCATAAACCAAATAACAGCAAAATTAACCCAATAAGTATCTATCATTTTGCCGAATACATTTTTACGGGGTGCATAAAAATGTGCGCGTACAAACTCCTTTCTGCTTCCATCTTTAAAAATAGGCTCACTTCTTTGAATAAAATAACCGTTTATTTCTACAATCTTGTCAAGCTCCGATGAATTCTTAACTAGGTCTTCTAAATTCTGATTAAAAAAGCTATCCTTCAATTTTAAGAATTTTGCCTTATCGGCTTTTTCAAGTTTATAAATAACGGCATCTTTATCCATGCCGGCCTTATTAAACATTTTCACATAATTCTTTCTTAGAATTTCAAAAAATGCTTTTAAATCTTCGCTTGTTTTGTAGGTGTAATTGCCTTTTTTTAAATCTTCTATTAATGGTAGTTTAAAACCTTTATACTCTCTAATTTCTTTTTCTAATTCATTAACTAGTGTTCGTAAGTCGCTTTTAGCTTCTTCAGCAAATTCGGGTTTGCCATAATGAATGTCCAAACGATTTACCTTTTTCTCCATTTCCTTTAACCAGTAATCTTTTTTAAATGTAGTTTGACTTTGAATTTTATCAAATGAATAAAAATAGTTTTCAAATTCATTATTCTTAAACTGATTTACGACTAGAGCCTCAAATGCCCACCTGCTAGCCATTAAATCGCCTGTAAGCGGAACTAAAGTTTGGCTGGTAATCCAGGGGTTTAATTTTTCAAATTTTACTACCAAGCCACTTAATAAAAGTTGCGGAATAATTAAAAAAGGAATTAAAATATAAATGGTTATGGCGCTGTTAAAGCTGGCAGATATATTTAATCCTAATATATTGGCGAAACAGGAAGTGGAAAAAAGGATTAAGAAATAATCGGTATACATACCGTGTATCCCTAAAAACAAATTACCAATAATAATGTAGGATAATGTTTGTATGGCCGACAACGTAAACATGATACTTATTTTAGAGGCTAAATAACTTCCTCTGCTCAGGTTTAAAAAGCTTTCTCTTTTTAAAATTTTTCGGTCTTTGATAATTTCTTCTGCACTAACGGTTAACCCTATAAACAATGAAACAACTACCGACATAAAAATAAAGGCGACAATATTTTCATTTTCTCTAAAAACATATGACCCCGTGTGCGCAGAATCTGTTTTAAAGTACCTTACCAAAAAGGCTAATATAAAGGAAAGGAGAGGGGCCTCCAACAAACTAATCAGCATATACTGTTTGTTAGTTAGCTTGGAGAGAACGTCGCGTGTAATAAATACTTTAAACTGATTTAATTTTTTAGGGATTTTGAAAGTTGAAGGTGGAATATCTTGTATATCTTCTTTTTCAAACCGATGATCGCCGCCTGCTTTTAAAAAACTTTCATTCCACTCTTTGGGTAATATTTTTCGGCTGTGTGTTTCGTTACCGTATTCATCTACTACCTTCATTTCAATTATATTGAAAATCTGTTCCGGATTTACATTACCGCATCGGTTACATTCGCTTTCGTCCGGATTAACATGATTAACTTTATGCTTAAAATAAGATACCGCTTCTACCGGATCGTTGTAATAAATAGGATAACCACCCAAATCTAAGATGAGCAATTTATCAAACATCTTAAAAATATCTGATGAGGGTTGGTGAATAACAACAAATACCAATTTGCCTTTTAAAGCCAGTTCCTTTAAAAGGTCCATAATGTTTTCCGAGTCGCGTGATGATAAACCGGAAGTAGGCTCATCTACAAAGAGCACAGAGGGCTCTCTAATCAGCTCCAAGGCTATGTTTAATCGTTTACGTTGACCGCCCGAAATGGTTTTTTCTAGTGGGGATCCCACTTTTAGATCGGCAGTATCCGATAAACCTAATTCCTGTAATAAGCGATTAACTATTATGGTGATGCGTTCGTCAGAATATTGGGCAAAACACAATTTGGCATTGTAAAAAAGGTTTTGAAAAACGGTGAGTTCCTCAATTAATAGATCATCCTGCGATACATATCCTATTACACCCTCCAGCTTGTCTTTTTCAGTGTGGAGGTTGTAACCATTAATCAGTACTTCCCCAGTGGTGGTTGTTTCATTGCCATTAAGAATATTAAGTAAAGTAGATTTACCGGCGCCACTACCTCCCATAATCCCAATTAATCTTCCGGATTCCTCTCTAAAATTGAGCGGGTATAAACCTTGTTTACCTCCTTTAAATTTAAACTCGAGTTCGCGGGCAACAAAACTAATTTTCTTCTGGCCTTCGTTGCTCAAAAATTTTCCGATAATGTCCGAATAATAAATAGGGAGAACCTTTGAACTTCTTATTGATGAGCCCGGGTTAAGTATGTAAATGCGTTCTGGCGAAAAGGGTTGACCATTGATGTATAACTCCGATTTACCAACGTATCTGCAAAAATACATGCCAACTGAGTTAAAATGAAGAACTCTAACTTCACCCTGTATATTCTCATTTAAAATTACTTTGGCCTTTTGGTAATTTAAATTAAGTGAATTGGTAATAAATAATAAATGGTTAGAATCGGGCAAGGTATCGCTTGCTTTGCCAGCAAAGGCCAAGGCTCTTGAAAATTCTTCGTCTTCTATATTAAAAGTAGAAGATACAGTTGATACAAATTCTAGTTCTTGTTCTGTTAATATACCTGATTTATTAATAAATTCAATTAAACGAATTAACACAACTACTTTCTGTTTTTGAGTTAACTCAGCGTTTATCTCCGTACATATTTTTAAAATCTTTACAGAGTTAACGGATGTTTTTTTTCTTTTTTTAGTTTGATCTCCTACGTTATTGTGTTGATCTAAAAATTCTTGATAAACCTGAAGGTATTGTTCAACGAGTTCAGAGCTTAATTGAAGTTTTAAGAAAAGCTCTACAACTTCTTTACCATGTGAATTCATCACATCGTTAGTCCCATCGTCTTCGCCACCATCTTTTGCAATTATGGCAAAAAGTTGCATCAAAGCCCGTAAAATACGCTCACTCATAAAGAAAAATTATTATTGCAAGATAAATAAAAAACTTCTTATTCAACTCTATCATTTGCTTAATCATTAAGTACTTATAAACTAAAAATCCCGGATAAACCGGGATTTTTTGATTATTTCTTATACAGAAATATGTTTATTTCAAAAGTTAATTTTTTTACAAAAAAACAGTTCAGTAAATTTAATCTCTTTTTAATATCCAATTTACAACGGCGGGAGCTAATTCTTTTTGAGATTTACTTCCTACAAATACACCAATGTGACCCCCTTTAAATTTATACAATTCTTTGTCCGATGTAGAAACAAAATCATTTAATGGGATTGTAGCCGTAGGCGGAACTAAATGATCCTCGGTAGCATAAATATTTAATAAGGGCATACTAATATTTTTTAAGTTTACTTGTTTTGTTCCCACAACCAACTCACCTTTAACTAATTTATTCCCCTGATATAAATCTTTCATAAACTGACGAAAGCATTCACCTGCTTGATTTGGACTATCCTGAATCCACTTTTCCATACGGAGGAAATTCTCTAATTTGTCTTTATCATTTAACATATTGGTTAATCCAATTTGTTTATTAAACTTCATCATGGGCTTTAACATCTCATATCCGGTGTTTAAAAACTCTCCGGGGATAATTCCATTGTAATTATCAACTAATGCATCAAAATCCATGTCTTTACTCCATCTGAAAAGTAAGCCGTCGTTCGTAGAGAATTCAATTGGGGTTACCAGTGTTACCAGGTTTTTAACCTTGTTGGGGTAAATACTTGAATAAATGGTACTAAATGTACCGCCCTGACAAATACCCATCAGGTTAACTTTATCTAGCTTATGCTTAGTGCGGATAAAATCAACACAATTATTTATATAGCCATTTATGTAATCATCTAAACTTAAAAAACGATCCTGGTGAGAAGGATATCCCCAATCAATTAAATATACATCCAATCCCAAATCCAACAAGTTGCGAATATAACTTCTGTCTGGTTGTAAATCCATCATTTTATAAGTGTTTACTAACGCATAAACAATTAAAACGGGAGTTTTTGCTTTTGCAGGTTTATCGCTTGTATACCGAAATAAACGTAGTTTATCTTCGGTATACTCCAACGTTTTTGGTGAGGAGGCTATTTCTACTTCTCCAATTTCTTTGAGTATTTCGTATCCTTTGGCTAATTTTTGGGAAGTTTCTCCCATTTCATTAATAAGGCTTGAGGTATCTAATTTCATGTTATTTGTTTAAACAAAAAAGGGAAACCTAAGTTTCCCTTTTTAAAGGTTTAGAATAATTATTTCTTTTTTGCAGTTTTCGAGATTTTGTCTTCTTCTAGTTCAGTTGAAGAAGCATTGTTGACTGCTAAACGGCCTTCTAAATCACGTACTTTCTTCTTAAGATCATGAATAGTTTTATATAATTCATCCATTTCAGAGCGGAAAATAAAAGGGGTATTTTCAAACAGATGCTCGTATTGTTTTTCTACTAATTTTTTAGCAGCCATTCCATCAGCCAATAATTCACCTTTTAATTTAGAATACTCTTCGCTGTTAAATAAGTCTAAATAAACTCTTTCAGTTAAGCTTACCCACTCACCAAATACAGTTTGGAAACTGTTTATTTCGGCTCCGTTTTTTACTTTATCAGTAAAGAATTCGACAGTTCTTTCAGTTGCGGTTTGTGCAGATGTATAAAGTAAATATTGTAATTGAGCTTGTTTTAAACTAAACTGAGCAATTTTATCAGTTAACTCGATGTTTATTTCTACGTTTCTCTTTTCGGGAGATTGAGCAATTAAACGCATAACCGGTCCGTAAGTAGTTTGCAACATGGAGTTAAACTGATTGTAGATACCAGATAATTTTGCGAAATCACCACCGGCTAAAAGAGGTAAATGACCAAATGTGTTACGTAAATTTTCCATATACTCTTTACTTAAGTTTGAGTTGTTATGGAAATAGGTTTCGTAATTTTTAGTGTAAGTATCAATCATATCTTTCATATTGGGGTAATGGAAGAATGATTCGAATAATTTTTCAGTAATTTCTTTAACCTTGGCTGGATCCATCATGTTTTTTAAAGTATCAGCATTAAAGTTACCTGTAGAAAGTGATTTCATCCAAGGAGCCATAATATCTTGCATTTTAGAATACAAGTTAATGCCATTAAACATATCCTTAAAGGTGTTTTGGTTGGTTCCAGGTATGTTTTGCATTAAATTATTAAATGTAGAATTTAATGTGTTTTGCCAGTTATTGTATAAACCTGTTAAAGTTTCGTTCATTTTGGTAAAGTTTTCATTTACGTCTGAAGTAGGTTTGCCGTAATTTAAAAATGAATTATACAAATTTTGATTTGTATCCATCATTTGTTTAACCATATTCATTTGATTAGAATACCAGTTTTTGTAAAATTCTTGGGAATTAAAGTTGGTATTTTGGGTGGTTTCAGCTGCTTTATTTTTAAACTCGTCAGTTGCGTTAGTAAGAATGTTCATCTGGTTGTTAATCCATTCTTTATATAAATCAGAACCTTTTTCAACAGAAGCACCGCCCATTACTGCTTTTTGCATTTTTTGAGTTGTTTCCATCCAGTTATTCATGGTCTTGTTTTGTGTTTCAACCATTGAATCAAATAAGTTTTTTGTAGTGTTTTCCATGTTTAGGAGTTGTTATTTATTATAGGTATAAAGTTTTTAATTTTTTATTCGGGTATAAATTTCGTCTTTTTTTTTAGTCTTGTCAATAGTTAACGTTAAATTTTCTTTAAAAAAATGAAAAAATCATATGTTTAATCGATTTTATTAATCTTTTTATCTATTAATCACTTACATAATGTAATTTAGCACACTCAAAAAAAAGTAATTTATGTTAGAGATTAATCAAATTTATAAGCACGCTTTCAGTTTTAGTCAATCTGAAGTAGATCAGTTTGCCGCTGTAACCGGTGATCGTAATCCCGTTCATTTAGATGCTGAGTATGCCGCTAAAACTATGTTTAAACGCCCTATAATGCATGGTATGTTGGGCGCTTCTTTATTTAGTAAGGTTTTTGGAACGCTTTTTCCGGGAGAGGGAACTATCTATTTAAAGCAGTCGTTAACTTTTATGAAGCCCATGTATGTTGATACCCCATACGAGGCCGTTTTTACCGTTAAAGAGATTCTAAAAGACAAACATAGGGCAATTATTGAAACTACCATTATAGATTCTACCGGAACGGTATGTACAACCGGTGAAGCTACTGTAATGAATATTGAAAGAATTTAAAGCTTGTTAATGATTGTTTAAAAGCAAAAAAAGTTTAAATTTGCCGTTCTTAAAAATAAACTCATGTCGCAGGAATTAAAAACTGAAGAAAATTTTAAAGTAGAAGAGGTTTACACCAAAACCGAAAAATATATTGAGGAAAACAAGAAAAGCTTGTCCATTATACTATTGGCTATTGTAGGTATTGTTGGTGGTTATTTCGGTTATAAATATCTAATACTTGAACCTAAAGAGGCAGAGGCCCAAAAAGATATGTTCTTTGCTGAACAGTATTTTGCGAAGGACTCAATTGATAAAGCAATTAATGGTGATGGAAATTACTTCGGATTTAAATATATTATCGAAGAATATGGGTTTACTAAATCTGCGAACCTTGCTCATTACTATCTAGGTTGTTGCTATCTGAAAAAAGGAAAATTTGAAGAAGCAATTACCGAGCTTAAAGAGTTTGAGAGTAATGATATGATTTTGGCTCCCATGGCTAATGGTGCAATGGGTGATGCATACAGTGAATTGGGGAATGCCGAAGAAGCAGTATCCTCGTATTTAAATGCTGCTCAAATGAAAAGTAATAACTTTACTACTCCTGTTTTTTTAATGAAGGCTGGATTAACATATGAAGATTTGAGTAATTATACGAATGCCCTTAAAGTTTATGAGCAAATTAAGAGTGAATACCCCAATTCTAACGAGGGTAGAAATATAGATAAATATATTGCACGAGCTAAAGCTATGTTAAATTCGGCCAAATCCTAATGGCTACAAAAAATAAAAATCTTTCGGATTACAATAAAAAAGCCATCCCCAACGCAAAAGGGATGGTTTTTGCTATTTTACAATCCGAATGGAATAACCAAATTACGGATAACCTGGCAAAAGGGGCTTTTTCAACTTTAACGGCGAATGGAGCTAAATCTAAAGATGTTTTGCATCTTAAAGTTCCCGGTGCTTTTGAATTACCGGTTGGAGCTCAGTCGCTCCTGCTTAACAACAAAAAGATTGATGCTGTAATTTGTTTGGGCTGTGTAATACAAGGTGATACCCGTCATTTTGATTTTGTATGCAATGGCGTAACTCAAGGAATTATGGAGGTGGCCTTAAAATTTAATAAGCCCGTCATTTTTGGAGTTTTAACGGATAATACTTTACAGCAATCTAAAGATCGTTCGGGTGGAAAGCACGGAAATAAAGGTGTTGAAGCAGCCATTACCGCCATTCGAATGGTGCATTTTCAGAAAAGCTTAAATGTGTAATAGCTATATTTTTGAGGGGATTTTTTTTTATAATACACTTCTTTTTTTCAACTATTTTATTAGCTCAGGAATCATCTTTAGTTCACAAAGCTAAAATGCTTAAACCTAACAGGGATTTTGATAATGTGTGGTCTGAAAAACTTTATTCCGACTCTTTATCTTCTGTATTCTGTATTTGGATAAAAAAGGAAGTAAAGATGCATAAACATCAATTTCATACCGAACAGGTTTATGTTCTGGAAGGAAAAGCAAAAATGATTTTAGGTACCACTGAATTTGAAATTGCAATCGGTGATATAATTTCAATACCTCTTAAAACCCCTCATAAAGTAATAGTTATGGAGGGAGAATTGCTAAAAGTTTTATCGATTCAATCGCCTCAATTTGACGGTAGCGATCGGTTAATGTTAGAATAATAAATGTTATACTGTTAAAATTAATTCAGCTTGTTTACATTTAATAAAAACTTAAATAGGAATTAAGAATTATAAGGGCTAAATTGTAAAAAAATTATCCTAATGAAGAAAAAAGGCAAAGTGAAATTTAAGAAAGCTCATCATCAGCAGGATTTTTACAAAATTCTGCGCGATCGGGTAGAGGGATACTTTACAGAAAACAACATATCCGAATCCGGAAATTTAAAAATGTATTTTAAATCTTTCGTTTTAATTGGTGGATACCTTTCAATCATAGGGGTTTTATATTTTGGGAATCTTTCTAATTTAAATTATATTTTACTTTCTATGGTTATGGGCACCGCATTGGCGGGTATTGGTATGTCGGTAATGCATGATGCAAACCATGGCTCTTATTCTAAACACAATTTAGTAAATGTATTAATGGGGTACACGCTAAATTTAGTTGGCGGGGCAGTTCACAACTGGAAATTACAACACAATATTTTACATCATACCTACACTAACATTCATGAAATGGATGATGATATAGAGGATAAGCTGGTTTTGAAATTTTCTCCTCATGGAGAAACTAAATGGTATCATAAATTTCAGATTGTGTATGTATTCTTTTTTTATTCTATTCTCACACTCTATTGGGCTTTATTAAAAGATCTGGTTCAGTTTATTAAGTATAACAAACAAGGGGTAGATAGTATAAAAGGTAGTAAAAGAAGTTGGATGTTTATTAGAATTAGTATTTCAAAAATTTTCTATTTTTCTTACTCCTTAGTTATCCCAATTTTTATTCTCAACGTAAGTGCGTTTAATGTTATAATGGGTTTTTTATTCATGCACATTACGGCTGGTTTAATTTTATCGGTTGTTTTTCAATTGGCACATACCGTTGAGGGTACCACGCATCCGTTACCCGATGAGGGGATTATTGAAAACGATTGGGCCATACATCAGTTAAATACCACTGTTAATTTTTCGAGAGATAATATGTTTTTAACCTGGTATTTAGGTGGTTTAAACTATCAGGTTGAACACCATCTTTTTCCAAGAGTATGCCATGTTCATTATCCTGAAATTTCTAAAATTGTTCAAAGTACGTGTAACGAATTTAATGTTCCGTATCTCGAAAGTAAAACCTTTACTAATGCTTTTAAAAGTCATTTGCGTTTACTTGGATATTTTGGTAAACCTAATGTATTGAAACAAACTATTGAATAGTTTCCCACTTCTGATGTTTTTATGCATTTGAGGTTTTTACCTCTTATTGCAATCATTTATTCAGATGTACGTTAAGCGTTAATAAAAATACTAATTAACAGTCTGCAATAACAGCCTATAAAATTCTTCATCCTTGGTCATTTAGCTTCCAATACGCTCTCTTATGGGAAGCCAATTGGGTTTGAGTTTGGTTAAGACTGAGAGCCTTAATAATTTAGAGTTTTTAGTTTTTTTATATTGAATGATGTCTTTTAACTCCTTTCTTACAACTACTTTAAGGTGTTAGCTTTTCAGTTTATTTTTTTTGATAGACTAAAATATTAATTTAACACTAGAATCTTATTGGGTAAATAGAACCTCATTTTGTATATTTAGTAATTAAATCAACTTGCCATGATTAAAACCAAACGAATACCGGATTTTACTAAAACAATTACAATTGATCAGGTAGGTGTAGAAGAGCGGGTGGCTAGATTAAATTCAAGAAGTATCAAGAAATCTTCTAAAATGCAGGCTTTAAAGCTTGCTCTTAATATGATTGATCTTACTACTTTAGAAGGAAAGGACACAGAAGGAAAAATCAGACAAATGTGTTATAAGGCTATGCATCCTCATGATAGTTTGCCCGATTTGCCTCCTACTGCAGCTGTATGTGTATATCCTACTTATGTAAAAGTGGCTAAAGAGGCATTAGCCGGCAGTAGTGTAAAAGTTGCATCAGTTTCAACAGCTTTTCCCAGTGGTAATGCACCATTTAGTATAAAGAAGGCGGATACATTAATGGCCATTAATCAAGGTGCAGATGAAATTGATATGGTTATTTCGCGTGGTGAGTTTTTAAAAGGTAATTACAATTTTGTATTTGATGAGATAGCCGCTATTAAAGAATTATGCGAAACAAAGGCGCGTTTAAAAGTTATTTTTGAAACAGGCGAACTTTCTACTTTAGACAATGTTAGAAAAGCGAGTGAAATAGCCATGCACGCCGGTGCCGATTTTATAAAAACATCAACTGGTAAAATTCAGCCTGCTGCTACTCAGCCGGTTTCATTGGTAATGCTAGAGGCTATTCGTGATTTTTATTATGAAACCGGGAGGATGGTTGGCATGAAACCAGCCGGTGGAATTTCGAATGCTAAAACAGCCTTAAATTATTTAGTTATGGTGCGCGAAACATTGGGCGAGGCCTGGTTAAATAATCATTGGTTTCGTTTTGGAGCCTCAAGTTTAGCAAACGATTTGTTAATGCAAATTGCCAAAGAAATTACTGGTGTATATCAAAGCGCCGATTATTTTTCAAAAGACTAATTAATCATTCGTTCATGAATAAATTTTCATATGCCCTGATTTTCTGTTATGTTCTTTTTTTGTTTGAAAATTCGTTCGGACAATTCGTTCCTAAAAAGTTGAACGAAAAAACACAAATGGATGTTAACGATTCTCGAACTTTTGATCAGGCGCTTTATTTTATTGAATTGGGTGACTTTATTGCCGCCCTCCCTTTATTTGAGGAGTTGGTTGAACTTTATCCATCGGAACCCTTAATTAAATACCTGTTAGCACAATGTTATTTAAAAGAAAACACCGAAGAGAAGGAAGCTCTCCCTTTACTAGAAGAACTAAAGAGGAATTATCCTCAATCCGGCGAACTTTATTATTGGCTTGGTAAATCATTTCAGTTTAATTATGATTTTGCAAAGGCTATCGAAAATTATGAATTCTTTATAAAAAATTTTCCTCTAGAGAAAGAAGTCTCTGATGCTCGTTTAGCTATTGCGCATTGTAGAAATTCTATGGGGGTAATGATGCAGCCTAATTCTACGAATGTGGTAAATTTAGGTGAAGTGGTAAATTCTATTTATGCTGAATATGCACCGGTAATTGTGGAAGAATATAAAACCATGTATTATACTTTTATTGGAGATAGTTTGGCAATAAATAATCCTTTTGCCGCTATATCGGCTCTTCACCAGACGGAATATTACGAAGATGTATATTCTATAGCATTGGATGATCAAAACAAATGGTCGGTTCCAACGCGAATGAGCGACCCGTTTAATACCGATAAAAAAGGCCATCACGATGCCTCCGTATCCATAAGTAATAATCGTAAGTATCTGTTTGTCTATAAAAGTAAGAATGGGAAAGAATCGGGGGATCTTATTTTGCTTAAAAAAAATGATAAGGAATGGGAATTTTTCAGAGAACTTAATGGAATAAACTCTGAAAGCTGGGAAGGCAGTGCTTGCATGACTTCTGATGAAAAATACATTTATTTTTCTTCTGATCGAGCTGGCTCTGTTGGTGGAAAGGATATCTTTAGGGCTACATTTTTAAGTGATGGTAATTACGGTGCGGTTATTAATTTAGGTAAAGAAATTAATTCTCCATTAGATGAAGATGCTCCTTTTATTAGTTACGATGGTAAAGTATTTTATTTTAGCTCGCAAGGACACAGCAGTATAGGTGGTTACGATTTATTTAGTTGTGATATTTTGGAGAATGGTAGCTTTGGGCCTCTTAAAAACTTGGGATTCCCTATTAATTCTATTTCAGATGATATTTATTTAACAACTTCCATTGATGGTAGAATTGGTTATATGTCCAGCAGCAGACCGGGTGGTTTTGGGCAATTTGATTTATATCAGTTTGAAACCGATAGAATGAATAAGTTTACATATTTGTTTACCACAGAAGGTAAAGTTGTTGCAAATGGTAAACCGGTAGCTGCAAAAATTCAGGTGTTTGACAGTAAAAAAGAATTAGAATCTACTTACCATGTAACATTTAGGGATGGGGCGTATAAAATAATTTTAACTGGTGGCGAACTTTATCATATAATATTTACCTCGGCTGGTTTACCCTCTTATGAGGAGATAGTTGATCTTACTGCTCTAAAATCTAACGAGTCTAAACTTAATTCAGTTATTGATCTATCTTTGCCTAAAACAAAGGATAGTATAATAGCACAAGTTAATAAAATAAATGTTTTGGAAGATGTTAAACCAAGTGTGGAAAGCGTTAGTAAAACAAAAAAGAATTCCGATAATAAGTCCGTAATTAATCCAGAAGCTAAGTTAGAAAGTCCTGCCGAGCAAGTTGTTGATTTGAATCGAATTTTTTTCGAGTTTAATCAAACCTTGGTTAAAGCCGAATACAATATTTATTTAAACGCCCTTGCTAAGGTATTAAATTCAAACAAATCATTAAAGATTGATATTATAGGGCATGCAGATCATATAGGCGACAATGATTATAACTTAAGATTATCGAAAAGAAGAGCCATTGCAGTGCTTAATTATTTTGTAGTTCGGGGTGTAAACCGCAAACAAATAAATATTATCGCCAAAGGGGAAGAGCTGCCTTTGGCTCCAAATGCAAATACGGATGGATCGGATAATCCGGATGGACGAGCCAGGAACAGGAGAGTGGAGTTTGAAATAAAGAACCAGGATTCAGTTAAAGGACTTAAAATAAATAGAGTAAACTAATGAGTGATTTAAAAGTTGCAGTTTTTGCCGGATCGTTCGACCCCTTTACAAAAGGGCATGAGGTATTAGTGATAAAGGCGTTGCCATTATTTGATAAAATAATTATTGGAATCGGTAATAATTCAGAAAAGAAATACATGTTTACGAGTAAGCAGCGCTTATTGCACGTTAATACATGTTTTAAAGCTAATAATAACATTGAAGCACAATTTTATGAAGGATTAACCGTTAACTTTTGTAAACAAGTGGGTGCAAAATATTTGATTAGAGGTCTTCGTAATGCAAATGATTTTGAATTTGAGAAAAACATTGCGCAAATGAATAAAGCTATATCCGGAATTGATACTGTTTTTTTTATTACGGATCCTGAATTATCGGCTATTAGTTCTACAGTTCTGCGCGATATTTATCGAAATGGTGGTGATATTAGGCCTTTTATACCTGATGGAGTTGAATTCTAATTTTTTTAATCAGTTTAAATTGGTTTTGCTTTGAACTTTTTTAAGTTTTTGTTAATGCTTCTTTTTTGTGTTTCCGTTAAAGGCGAATGCTTAGTAAATGGAAGTGCACCCTATTATGCCGGTCAAAAAATAAAGGCTTTTAGATCACTTGATTTTATTTCTAATTCTAGCGAGATTATTTCTGAAGCACTGATAGAGGCAAATGGTAATTTTAAGCTTTCTATCCCATTGTCCACAACGCAATTTATTTTTTTAAAAATTGGAAATGCGCGAATAGAGTTTTATGCAAATTTTGATTCAAAGTTAACTCTTAATATAGAGAGTCCGGATAGTTTAGCTTTAGTAGGTGTTAATCAAGATTACGTTGTAAATTATAGTTTAAAGGGAAGTAATTTAAATGTAAACATAGCCAAGTTAAATCAGGATATTGATTATTTCTATTCTAATAATTACAAGGCTTTTATGTTAAAGGCCGCAAAACCTATTTGCGATACATTTGTTCCCTATATGCAAAAGCAATATGCTTCTATAAAAGATGATTTTTTTCAAGGTGTATTAAAATACAGGTTGGCCGGTTTAGAACTGGGGGCTTATCATGGAAATAAATACCTGTATGATAAATATCTGAAGGGACCTGTTAATTATAATGATCGTGATTATTTTGATTTCTTTAATGAAATGTTTCATCATTATTTATTGCAATTTTCTGAAACCCCTAAAGGTGAAGATATTTTTAAAGTTTTAAATACAAATGGTAGTTACGAGAAAACATACGAACTTTTTTCACGCGATAAATTAATTGAAAACGATACTTTACGGGAGTTGATTTTTATAAAGGGCTTAATGGAGTTCTATTTTTTGCCCGAATACAATAAAGGAAATCTGCTGGAGTGTATTAAACAATGCACTGTTAAGTTTAAAGTTGAGCAAAATAAATTAATTGCTTCTCGAGTTTATGAACGTTTAACCCGATTTTTCAAAGGGAATCCTGCACCCGATTTTACGTTGTTCGATTTAAAGAATAAACCGGTATCCTTAAAAGATTATAAAGGAAAAGTGGTGGTGATTTCATTTGGTTCTTCCAATAATATTCAATATTTATCAGAGCTTAGTGTTTTGGAAAAATACAGTAAAAAGTTTGCTCGCAAAGTTCAGATTTTAAACATTTTTAATGATGAACCTACTTCAGAGTTTTTGGAAGTCCAAAAACGAAACTCAAATTGGAAAATTTTAAAAATTAACAACACTCCCGAATTAATGGATTTATATGGGGTAAAGGCTTTGCCATTGTTTTTTATAATTAGCAAAGGGGGCTGGTTTATAGAAGCGCCTAGCGAAAATCCAAGTAAATGGCCACCCGAGAAATTTGAAGCTTTTTTTAAGGTGGAGTAATTACCAGTCTTTTTCAATCTGAACACGAACCCCTTTTTTCATTTCCTTCTTCATTTTGTTTTGAAGGTTTTTCTCATCCTGATTTAAAGCATCGAGCATGCGTTGAGCATCTTCTTTCTTAAGCTCGTTTGGATTAGGTTTGGGCTGTTTATCTTTTCCCTCTTTATTATCCCTATCCTGCTCTTTTTGATTGTTCTTATCCTTCTCTTTATCTTTATTTTTGTCCTTTTCTTTATCTTTTTGGTCTTTATTCTGATCTTTATTTTTATCCTTTTTTTGGTCGTCTTTTTTTTGTTGGTCTTTATTTTTATCCTTTTTATTTTGTTTTTGCTGTTGGATCATCTTTTGTGCATACGATAAATTGTATCGGGTGTCTTCGTCTTTTGGATTGTTTTTTAACGCTTTTTTATAGGCCTTAGCAGCGTCTTCGTATTTTTTTTGTTTTAAAAGTGAATTTCCCTGGTTATGAAAAGCTTTAGCTTTATCATCATTATTTTCAAATTGCTCTCCTAAAATCTGAAATTGATTAGCGGCATCTTCGTATTTCTTTTGATTATATAACGCATCAGCTTCATTAAAGGCGGCTTCTCTTTTTTCGGGTTTGTTTTTTAATGCTTCTTCATATTTTTTTTCAGCCTCTTTATATTTTTTAGAATTATATAATTTATTTCCTTCTCGTATAAGTTTGTTTTCTGTTTGGGCAATAGAATTTAATGTTCCCAAAATCAGAAATGTAATTGTGAATAGAAGGTATGTAAACTTAATTTTCATTTTAGTTGTTTAATCCCAATTTTTTTGCAAGTTTACTTTTATGTTCGCTTAGTAAGATTTCTAGTATCAGAAAAAACAATGCAAGACCAACGAAGTACTGAAAACGATTTTCATAATCGGTAAAAATTTTACTTCCGTAATCTGTTTTTTCCATCTTATTAATTTCATCAAATACCAAATTTAATCCAATTCCTGTATTACTAGCTCTTACAAACACTCCTTTGCCTGCTTCAGCTACTTGTTGTAAGAGGCTTTCGTTTAACTTAGTTACTACAATATTACCTTCTTTATCTTTTCTATATCCGTTTTTTCTGCCGTTAATATAAAAAGGAATTGGAGTACCGCTTAAAGATCCTAATCCAATAGTATGAACGCTTATTCCATTTTCGTTACACGTAGTGGCAGATTTAATGGCATCGTCTTCGTGATTTTCGCCATCGGTTAAAACTATTATCGCTTTTTTGTTTTTTGAATTTCTCGGAAATGATTCTATTGCCTGATCTAAGGCTTTTCCAATAGCAGTACCCTGGGTCGGAATTATATCGGTATCAATAGTGTTTAAAAACATCTTAGCAGCTGCATAATCTGTAGTTATAGGGAGTTGAGTATAGGCTTCGCCACCAAAAACAATTAAGCCTATTCGATCACCCTTTAAATTATCAATTAAACGAGATATAGCTCTTTTGGCAGCCTCTAATCTGGTAGGACTTAGGTCTTCTGCAAGCATGCTGTTGGATACATCGAGGCAAATCATTAAATCTACACCACTTCTTTTAACTTCTTCTTGTTTACTTCCCTCTTGTGGGTCTGCAGCAGCAGTTATTAAAAGGCAAAGTGCTAGTATGTATAATATAAATCTTCCATTGCGCTTTGTTTTAGAAACATCAGGCATAATTATTTCTCTAATTCTGGAGTCGGCAATTTTTTTAATTTTTTTATTGTTTCGATAGGTAATAAAAATAAAATAGGTTATAAATAGGGGAATTAAACCTAATAAATACAACAATTCAATATTTCCGAATTTAAACATCTATATAATCCCTTTTAAAATCATTTTAGAGAATATGAATTCTATAATTAGCAACGATATTGCAACAACCAAAAAATAAAGAAATTCTTCTTTTCTTTTTCTATACTCGGTTACTTCAATTTTGCTTTTCTCCAAGCGATCAATTTCCTGATATACGTCCTTTAGTGAATTGTTACTGGTAGCTCTAAAATATTTGCCACCTGTTTCTTTTGCAATTTCTTTAAGAAGTTTTTCATCAATGCTAACATCTATATAGTCGTATGCAAAATCTCCGTTTGGGTATTTGCCAATGGGAGAGTAGGCTTTACCTTTACTTCCAAGACCAATGGTATACACTCTAATACCAAATGCTTTAGCAATTTCACTTGCTGTTTGAGGGGCGATATTACCGGCATTATTTTCTCCGTCGGTTAACAGAATTACAACTCTGCTTTTTGCTTTGCTTTCTTTAATACGGTTTATAGCAGTTGCAAGTCCCATACCTATAGCAGTTCCGTCGGCTAGCATACCTGTTTGGATGTCGTTCATTAAATTTTTTAAAACAGCATGATCTGTAGTTAAGGGGCATTGAGTAAAACCTTCACCAGCAAAAATGGTTAGTCCAATTCGGTCGGTTGGTCGGTTTGTAATAAAATCAGAGGCTAATTTTTTTGCTGCTTCTAGGCGATCTGGTTTAAAATCTCGAGCCAACATACTTATAGAGATATCTTGTGCAATAATAATATCTATACCTTCAGTTGTAACATCCTGCCAACTTAAAGAAGATTGAGGCCTGGCAAGTGTTATGATAATTAATGAAATAGAAAGAGTTCTTAATATTAACGGAATATGAATGAGTGATGCTTTTCCTTTACCGGCAAATTTAATCTGACTTTTAGTATCGGAAATAATAATAGAATTCTGTTTTTTTAAATTTTTAAATATAGAATAGGCAATTAATATGGGTATAATTAATAGAGCCCAAAACCATTGTGGATTAGCGAATTCAAGCTGTTTTATCCAGGCTATTATTTTTTCAATATCAATCATTCAGATCTTTCTCAATTAATACCGATGTAACAGAAATAATTTCGTAAGCATTTTTATAGGCCATTTCGTTTTCGTTTGCAATGGGTTGTTCTTTAGCGAATTTTACCATATCGGCCAGCCATAAAATTTGTTTAAGTTGATTTAAATTAATCTGATTTAAATGGGCGCGCATGCTCAACATGATCTCATCAGTTACCTGTTCGTTGGTGTTAGTAAGGAACTTTTCATCAAAGTAATTTCTAAGTATATCTGTTAACTCGGTATAATATTCTTTTGTCAAGCCGTTTTGCCAGAGCTTCTTTCTGTCTAATTCCAGAAGAAGACTTAGCGCTTTCTCGCCGGGATTAATTACAATAGGATCGGGTAGTTTAACCGGCTGATTTCGTTTTCGTTTTATATACCAAATAATAAATAGTATTAAAACAATTATTCCAACGGTACCCAATGCATATGGAAGCCATTCCTGCCAGCTTATAGGGGCGCTGAAAGGCTGCTTAATGTCTTTTATTTCTTTAGTGGTATCAACTTCTACCGTATTAACCTGCATTAAAAAGGCTTCTGTTTCAAAGGATTTGGATGTGTCGGGAAGATTATAAAACTTAAGCGGAGCAATAGCCCAGTAGCCACTATCAAACGATGTGACGGTCCATTTTTGTTTTAAGGTTATTTCACTCTTATCTGCACTTAACAAAGTGTCGTACTTGCCTTTAGAAATAATATCAAAATGAGCATTGATGGTGTCATTAAGTATTGGGAAAACAAATTTAGAACCAACTGGACCCTTCGCCATCAATTCAATGTTAAAGTGTTCTCCAATTCTAATTTTAGTGGTATCGGGCAGTGCGCTCACTATAATGGTTTGAGCGTGCATGTAATTAGAACTCCAACAAATGCTGGTAAATAATAGAGTGATATATAGAAACCTTTTCATTTTATCGTTTACCTTCCCGCTTTTTAAAAAGATTCATTAGAGGTTTTACAAACGATTGATTGGTATATAATTCGGTATTATCAACGCCTGATTTTTTAAAATATTCTTTAATTTTTAAATTTCTGATTTTAGTGTCTTTTTCTTGTTGTTCGATAAACGCATCAGATGAGGTATCAACCCAATATTTTAGGCCGGTTTCCGCATCTTTAAACTGAACTACACCTAAATCTTTAAAATTAGTTTCTAAATGATCTTTGATGTTTAAAGCGATCAAATCATGTTTTTTGTTTGCAATTTTTAAAGAGTCGAAATATTGATCATCCATAAAATCACTTATTAAGAAAGCCGTAGATCTCCTTTTGATTGCGTTGGTAAAAAACCGCAAACCGTTATTAATACTAGTTCCTTTTGCAGCAGGTTTAAATTCAAGCAATTCTTTAATGATTCTTAGTATATGCGATCTTCCTTTTTTAGGTGGTATAAATTTTTCAACTTGAGTGGTAAATAAAATTGCGCCAATTTTATCGTTATTCTGAATGGCAGAAAAGGCAATTGTTGCGGCTACTTCTGTTATTAAATCCTTTTTAGTTTGAGCTAATGAACCAAAGTTTCCCGAAGCACTCATGTCAATAATCAGCATCACTGTCATTTCTCTCTCTTCCTGGTATACCTTAACATAAGGATGATTAAAGCGGGCAGTTACATTCCAGTCAATCGTTCTTATCTCATCGCCAAATTGATATTCTCTAACTTCACTAAAAGTCATACCACGTCCTTTAAAAGCGCTATGATATTCTCCCGAGAATATTTGGTTTGATAAACCGCGCGATTTAATTTCGATTTTTCTAATCTTGCGTATTAAATCAGTAGTTTCCATTTGATCAATTATGGAACTTCAACGGTATTTAAAATCTCAGTAATTATTTGATCAGTAGTAATGTTTTCTGCTTCTGCTTCGTATGTTAATCCAATGCGGTGACGAAGCACATCGTAACTTACCGCTCTAACATCTTCCGGAATAACATATCCTCTGCGTTTAATAAAGGCATGTGCTTTCGAGGCTTGAGCCAAGCTTATACTGGCGCGGGGAGAACCTCCAAACGAAATTAAGCCATTAAACTTTTGTAGTTTGTTTTGTTCGGGATACCGGGTTGCAAAAACAATATCTACGATGTATTGTTCAATTTTCTCGTCCATATAAACCTGTTTTACTAGGTTGCGGCCTTTTACTACATCTTCGGGTTTTAAAACGGTATTGATCGTATTGGTAACGGTATTTAAATTCTGACGAATTATTTTTTTTTCGTCTTCTTTTGTCGGATAACCAATTAATACTTTAAGCATAAATCGGTCTACCTGAGCTTCCGGAAGTGGATATGTTCCTTCTTGTTCTACCGGATTTTGGGTAGCTAAAACCAAAAAGGGCTCGGGCAGTTTAAAGGTGTTTTCGCCAATGGTTACTTGTCGTTCCTGCATAGCTTCCAATAATGCACTCTGAACTTTTGCGGGAGCACGGTTAATCTCGTCGGCTAAGACAAAATTGGCGAAAACGGGACCTTGTTTAACTACAAATTCTTCTTTTTTCTGATTGTAAATCATGGTTCCCAACAAGTCGGCAGGTAATAAGTCCGGAGTAAATTGCAAACGGCTGAATTTAGCATCAATACATGAAGCCAACGATTTTATGGCTAGTGTTTTGGCCAATCCTGGTACTCCTTCTAAAAGAATATGTCCATTAGATAGTAAGGCAATTAAGAGACGCTCCACCATGTGTTTCTGTCCCACAATGGTTTTGTCTAATTCCATTAAAATTAACTCAACAAAAGCGCTTTCGGCCTGTATTTTTTCGTTTAATTCTCTGATATCAGTCATAGCCAAATTTTTAGGCAAATTAACTAATTAATGGGGGGATATAAACCTAAAAAAATGTTAAACAAGCTTAATGTTTTAGAATCGTTGTATTGGAATTGATTCGGCCTCAGAATCTTTTTTTATTGTTTTGGGGGCTGGTTAACTGCCTTGGGTTGTATGTGAATTCTCTGTTCTTTTTTTAATAAATTTGTTGTATGGAGAATAATGTAAAGGAACATGCTCAGTTTATACTTGAGAAGAAGCTACGTAAAGCAGTATGGGATTTGCAACAAGATTTTGGTTTAATTGAACCCGGAGATAAAGTAATGGCCTGTTTGTCGGGGGGTAAGGATAGTTATACGATGTTGGAAATGTTGTTGCATTTACAAAAAGTAATGGACCACTCCTTTGAACTAATTGCAGTTAATCTCGATCAAAAGCAACCTGATTTTCCGGAGCATATATTACCCGAGTATTTGAAGAGTCGTGGGGTTAATTTCAGAATTTTAGAGCGTGATACCTATTCGATAGTAAAAGAAAAAGTTCCGGAAGGAAAAACGATGTGTAGTTTGTGTTCTCGTTTGCGCAGAGGAACACTTTATACGGCCGCTGAAGAAATGGGAATTACTAAAATTGCGTTAGGCCATCATCGGGATGATATTCTGGAAACATTTTTCCTGAATTTATTTTTTAATGGCAAAATTGAAACGATGCCCGCCAAGTATAAAACCGACGACAAAAAACATATTGTAATTAGGCCTTTAGCTTATTGTAAAGAAGATGATATTGAACAATATGCTCAGTTTAAAGCTTTCCCGATTATACCTTGTAATTTATGTGGTTCTCAGGAAAATTTACAACGCAAAGTAGTGAGAAGAATGATTAATGAATGGGATGTTAAATATCCAAACCGTTCCGAAATTATGTTTACCGCCATGAAGAACATACATTTATCGCACCTATTCGATGTTACCAAGTATGATTTTAATTCGCTTGAAGATTGGTATACCAAGCAACCTTTAGATATAAGTAAATCGGTAGTTTTTAAAGAGAACGTTAGTAATTAGTAATCTAATTTAACTGGTAATGTGGCAAAAA
>JBIICS010000131.1:0-7774 GCA_044238735.1 Bacteroidia bacterium | reverse complement strand
AAAAGAGTTTAAACCCAATTTAACACAATCCTCAATTTCTTTTAAGGCTAAATCGACTGAATACCTGTAGATACCGGGCATTGATTTAATAGAAAACTTCTTGTTTTTACCTTCAATCAAGAACAGTGGAAAAACAAAATCCTCAGTTCTAAGGAAATTTTCCTGAACCATCCCTCTTATGGTTTCAGAAACTCTTTTACGACGTGGACGAATATTCATAGCGGTGAATTACTTAAATTTTGGAAGATACTCTTTCATCATATCTTTATGAACCATAAAAGTCATCATTTTTAACTTTACATAATCATCTCTAAAAAAATAATAACCGAAATTTTTACTATCCTTAGCACAATTTCTTGACCCAGATCCACTGTCTTTAATTAAATACCAATCTTTTCCATCTTTTTCCAGATAACCGATTAGATGCATACCATGATCGTCGGTTGTTGTTTTGTTTGAGAAACGAAACTGACGTGAAAACTCATCTATATTATCGGCAGGAATATCAAAACTGGGAATTATGGCAATTTGATTTTTAGCATCAAATCCAGCTTCAGATACATCCCCCCCAATCATTAGTGTGTAACCGTTGCGAATCGACTTCTTTATAATACTCATATAATCTTCAAGAGGTAGATTATAATAACTTGAATCGTTCCACCAATTATCCGGAACATCATATTCAACTTGTTTCCAATAAGGTCTTTCTAGAACAGAAGTAACATCCATGTAATCATCCATATTTAATTTTAAAATATCCTTCAAGTATTGTTGAGGCGAATAATCTTTTCCATTCACTTTAACCTTAACAGGAGGTTCTCCCATATAAAAATTCAGAATAGATTTAATTGTACTAACTACTGCTTGTTTGTCCCAAGTATTACTGTTTTTAACGTTTTGCAGGTAGTCCTTCATCTCTGCAAACATTTTGCTATGCGTATACACCTTTGCTCCTTTATTTAATCCTGTATAATCTTCGAAAGGTACTATTCCATATTTCTTGAAATTCCTAACAACAGCATTTGCTTCAGAGCCTTCATCAAAAACTGTAGTGCCTCTGCTTTCTACATAACCCATTGCCTTTTCTATAAATTCCCAATAAGCGGTATACATCTGAGATAGCTTTACTTGTTGTTTATTTAATCGATACACCTCCGTTTCAAAATAGGAAGTTGTAGAGAATGACCAACAGGTAGAGGTATTGCCCTGAGAAATCGGATCGTTTTTCCAATAACCCGTAAATTCGTCAACCGATTTAGGATAAAATCCTATTGTGCTTAAATCTAATTTATATTGGCGGGGTCTTGCCTGTGGAACTTGTTTTTCTTCATCTTCCGAAATACCCTTAAGGATAGAGTTTTCATAATAGCCGGGTTTATATTCCCTGAATTCTCCCTTATTTTTGGTTTGAGTAAAAGCCACGGTGGATAAAAACAACGTTAATGCTGCTAAACTATACTTCTTCATCTGCTAGGTTAGAAATTATTAAATGAACAATAAAAATATATTAGAAGCCAAATTTAACATTAAAAAACGTTGTTTGGACTTGCCGAATATCCTTTTATTAGAATTTCTGCTCTTTTTGCAATTGGAATTTTGATTGACAGTTTGATTGCACAAGATTTGCTCTATTATTTAATTATCTTCTCGCTCTGCTTAATTGCCTGTATTATAGATAATGAAAGAAAACGCTTAGGAATATATCTTGTTTTAATTATAATAGTTTCTGGATGCATACGAAGCTATCTTTTTAATGATTTAAACAAGACTCGCAATATCCAAAAACATTTAAATAAAGAAGTACTATTAACCGGTAAAATATCAAACGAGATTCAACCGGATTCTACCTATACTAAATGTATTGTTGAGGATTTAATTATAAGAGAAGATTGCTCATTGCAAATATTAAGCGGAAAAGTATTATTGTATTTAAAAGAAAACCATCAAAATATAAAACCAGGAGATGAAGTGTGTTTTTACAGTAAACTATTACCGATTGCGGAACCCTTATTTTACAATAATTTTAACTATCGCAAATACCTACAAAGAAAAAATGTATTAGCCAGCTGCTATATTAAGCCCGGTAATTACAGAATTATACCTTCTGGCAAATTTTCCATTTATAAATTTTCATTCGAACTAAAGCAAAAAATCATTAGGGTATTTAATTATTATTTAAGCCCTGATGAGTCTGCCTTGGCAATTGCGTTAATTACAGGAGAAACCGATTATGTTAGTTGCCATTTGATGGAATCATTTAAGAATACCGGAACCATGCACCTTTTAGCCGTAAGCGGAATGCATGTTGCCTTGATTTATTTTATACTAAATTTTGTATTAAAGGGATTAAGAAAGAAAAAATATGGCGATATTATTGCCATTTTAATCATTCTATCCAGCGTTTGGCTTTTTTGCTTAATAGCAGGGCTATCCGACTCGGTTGTAAGATCGGGAATAATGATATCCTTTCTTTTATTTGCTAACCTATTAAATAAAAAAACAAATACTATAAATCTTGTGTTTGCCTGTATATTTTTGATGCTGATTTTTAAACCCAGCTATTTATTTAATACCGGACTACAACTTTCGCTAAGCGCAGTTTTTGGAATTATTTTCTTTCAAAAACCATTAAAAAATCTGATATTAAGTAAAAACAAAATCTTAAATTTTTGTTGGGACTTTACCACTATTTCTATTGCTGCCCAAATTGGAACACTACCGGTAATTTTATATTATTTTAATCAATTTCCTGTATGGTTCTTAATTAGCAATAGCTTATTAATACCCCTAAGTACACTTTTAATTTACCTGTGTATTTGTATAATTATATTTTCACCCTTTCAAATTATTGGCTATTATATTGCCATAGTCCTTAATATCATTACCAAATGGTTTATTACCATTGTTATAAGCTTAAATAAATTACCATTTTTGCTTATTAGCTTTAGTTTAACCTTTAGTCAGTCTCTAATACTGTGTATTGTAATCATCTTAATTTATTGGATAATAAATTTTAGAAAATACAAACTAATTAAACATTGCCTTACATTAATTATACTGATGTTAACCATAGGTATAGTTAACAGATATGAGCAACTTAAAACCAGCCAAACTATATTAGTTCGGAACAAGCAACATCCCTATCTGATTTCGAAAAATGGTGAACGATGTGTAATTGTGGGAGATAAAGAAGAGAATTTCATTCTTAATCAGATTAAAGATCATTTAAAAAAAGAGCAATATAATACTACAAATATAATTTCGTTTGGAAGCAAGGAAGTAAGCGCCTACTATGTTGTAAAAGATAAATCATTTATAAATGAAAAAGGGACTTTCACATTAGAAAAAAAGTCTAAAAAAAATAAAGTTGACTTTTACATTCGCGCTCAGCATTATCAAAAATTTGATAGTACAAAGGCTAACTTGGTTATTTTCTAAAAGCCCGAGTTAACGACTCTGATATGGCGGTAAGTCCATCTTTGAGCTCACTAATTGAAGGCCATCCATAACCTATTCTAAAGAATGCATCTTCCATTTCGAACCACCTACCGGGGCCAACATAAGTGCCAAAATCTGAATTTAAAATTTTATAAAACAGCTGAACATCTATTTCCTCTGTATTTCGTATTTTAGGAAAACAAACCACTCCACCCAAAAACTCCTGAACAGTTAATCTCTTCTCGTTTGACAACCAATCCAAAACAACTTGTCTTTTTTTATTAATAATAATGCTATTTTTTTGTTTCCATTCATTCTTATTCAAAAGAAACTGATAAGCAATTTCTTCATCCAATAAAGAATTACAAATAACCATTTGTTCTTTGGCTGCTAAAAATTTTTCCATCCATTTCTTGTTTTTACAAATCAGCCATCCCAAACGAATTCCAGGTAATCCATAAGCTTTAGATAAAGAAGAAACTATAATTACATGATTATTGTTTTCTGTAAAATTTAGTTTAGGTTGTGGCCTAAACCATAGCTCGGCATAAGTTTCATCAATCAGCAAAAAAATATTTTTAGATTTTGCCAGTTCGATCAATTCAATTATTTCATCGTCATTAAAGATAAACCCTGTTGGATTATGAGGATTGGTTATACTAATAAATTTAACAGCAGGAGTTATCAATCCTTTTATCTCTTCAATATTAATTCTTATATCACCTTCTAAAGAAAGATTTAAATAAGATATATGAGCTCCGATTGCACGAGGTGTCTCGAAATTAGTCCCATAATTAGGATGTTGAACAATTATTGTATCCCCTTTTTCTAACAAAGAAGACGAAACTATAAATAAAGCACTCGCTGCTCCTGCAGTTATTAATACTTCATCTACACTAACCTTATATTCGGTGGCTATAAGTTCCCTTAATTGAAGGTGACCTTGATGATGACCGTAGGCTAAAACCAGTTCATTCAAATTTAGATTTAATTCAGAAAATTTTTGATCGGTTATAGAACTTTCGGTTAAATTATTTTTAATTAAGTGATAACCCAATTGTTCGGGCGACTCAATTTCAATAAGCATTCTTTTGTAATTCATATAAACAAAAAAGCCGCTCATTAAAAGCGGCTTTAATAAAAATTTATTTGGATCTTATTAATCGGATATAACCAGTTCGATTCTTATCTTCTATAGGAGTTCCATCTTTATATTTCCCTTCTAACATAAAATAATAGTCTCCGTCAGAAGCTTCAGAACCAGCAGTAGTTCTTCCGTCCCAGAAACCACCAATACCTACGTATGAATACATCAATATCCCCCACCGGTTAAATATCTTAACTTCAACATCTGCAATTTGAGTTGATTTTATGAAGAACACATCATTTACGGCATCTCCGTTTGGAGTAAAAATATTAGGATACCAGGTGTAAAGAGAATCAACCACGCGAATAAACAAAGTATCGTAATCTATACAAGTACCCGGACCTTGAGCAGTAAGAATTACTTCATATAATCCGGCATTAAAATATTCAATAGCAGGATTAATACTATTTGAAGTACTACCATTATCAAAATCCCAAGTATAAGTTACAGCACCAGTAGAATTATTGGTAAAAACAACTCCAGCAGGATTATCCCCTAAAGTAAACAAAGTATCATTTGCAGTAAAATCTGCAAAAATATTGGAAACATTATTTACTGTGTACGCATAGTTATTTACGCAACCCGTATTTACCTCTGTAATAACTAAAGAATATACGCCCGGAGGAACACCGGTTAAATTTGACGTATTTCCAACTACTTGTCCGGAAAGATTTGTCCAGGTATAGGTAAGAGAAAACGCACTATTTATTCCAGTTACACCACCATTAGACAGTTCACATGTTGCATCGGTAACTGATGCACCTGAAACGGTTGGGTTAGGATTAACTACGTAGATACTATCCGTTCTTGTTGCAGACTGTGGACAGTTTTGAGCACTCACAGCCTCGGCATAAATATGGAAAGTTCCAACCGCAGATGGTGTAATAACAACAGGGGTAGAACCATTCGTTGATCCGATTAATGTTCCACCAGTTGCAGCATCATAAAAATTATAAACCGCTCCCGTACCCGATCCAACAGCAGTAATGTTTATAGAATTACCCAAGCAAATAGAATTATCACTTAAATTAATTTGTGGAGCAAGAGGTAATGGATTTACCGTAATAGTTACCGGCTTTCTAACCGTGGCGATACAACCTGTAATGGTGTCTTCAAAAGAAATATAATACGTAGTTGTAGCATTTGGGCTAAAAGTAGTTTGACCAACAGTTCCTATTGAGCCAACACCGCCACTCGGTAAGCCCCAGATTAAGTATTCGTATGGATTAGAAGCTCCCGAAACTAAATCAATCGTAGTAGTATCGCCCCTACAAATAGATGGATTTGTAAAAGTAGCAGATGAAGTGTCCGGAAGTGGGTTTACAGAAACCACTACAGAATCCAGCGCAGAAACTTGTCCGCAAGAATTTGCACTACTGGCTTCGAAATAATAAGTAGTTTGCGAAGTTGGATTAACAACAACACTGGCAGGATTAGGATAATTACCAATTAAGGTTGAACCACTGTATACGTTTATAGAAGTAGCATTAGCAGAAACAGCTGTGATGGTTACCGAGGAACCACTACAAGCGCTTGCTGTATTACCCGATGTAACACTAGCCGGAGCAGGAGCCGGATTAACGTTTAGCGTATATTGTGCTGTATCTTTACATCCGTTTAATCCTGTGGCAGTTACAGTATAACTGGTGGTAACGGTAGGATTTACATTAATAGCGTTACTAGAGCTCCCCGTAGACCAAGAGAAAACACCACCACTTGATACTGCTGTTAAAACTGTACTCTCACCCTCACAAATAGGATTGGTCGGATTTAAAATATTAACAGTAGGTAAAGTGTCTACATTTACATTAACAGTTAAAGTATCCGAACATGCTCCGGTTATTTCTGCAATTAATAAATAATTATACGAACCTTGTGTTAAATTACTTGGTAAAACCAGAGTATCATTATTACTTAAAACAGCCCCTGAAAGAACCCAGGTATATGTACTTGCGTTACCAGTAGCAATTAAAGTATCATTTTGACCTTCGCATAAATTAACAGTGTTAGCCGAGAGAGTAACAACCGGACTTGGTAAAATATTTATGGTTTGAGCAGTTGAATCCTGGCATTTATTAGGGTCAATTATAACATAGCTTACCGTATATGAACCTGCGGGAAGACCCGATGGATTAAATACAGAACCCGTAACTCCTTGCCCAATAAAACTTCCCCCAGGAGAAGCAGGAACAAGAGTTATTGGTAAATTATTTGAACATAGCGTTGTATCGGCTATCGTAAAATCGGCATTAGGTATTGGATTTATTACAATTGTGTCTTTAAAAACAGAAGGAGCACAACCAGAAGCCGAAGAAATAGTATTTACTATTTCATATGTGCCAGGCAGTGAACTCCCAACATCAATAACACCGGTTGTTGAATCTACAAACACTAAACCAACAGGAGAAGAAGTAAACACCCCAGCAGCACCCGAACCAATAAACACAGGTGAAGTATTGGAATTGTTGGTACAAATTGACTGAGGAACGGCAAAATCGGCAGTAACATTATTAGCAGTTATTGTTAATTTAAAAGTGTCTGCAGTAGCACAACTTCCGGTAGTTTGATAAATGATGTCGTATACACCCGGTGTTGATGCACCTAAATTGACAACTCCAGTAGAAGGATCAAGAGAAATACCAGTTGTTGAAGAATAGGAACCACCTGAAGTACCAACTAAAACCGGGGCTGGATTTGAACCCGTTATACAATATGTAGAGTTTGGATATGAAAGTGATGCGTTATCGCTTGCAGATACTTGAATTACTTGTGAAGTTGTGCTAATACATGATCCAGAGCCCACACTATAAACTACCGTGTGGTTTCCAACACCTGCTGTTGCAGGATTAAAAGTTGAATCTACAACACCGGGACCCGACCATGTTCCACCGGGATTTCCAGTTACCAAAGTATACAAATTTATGTTGGTAGCAGAGGCCACGCATATACTTGGCGGAGCAGACCATGCAGAACTTCCACCAGCAGAAACTATAACGTTTTGTGTAGAAGTAGCCTGACAAGTACCGGTACCAACTGTGTATGTAACGGTATGCGTTCCAACACCAGCAGTAGCCGGATTAAACACTCCTCCAGAGTTGACATAAGCCCCCCCCGACCAAGTGCCCCCCGTTGTACCGGTTACAGAATTATCCAAATCTAAAGCAGTGGAAGTATTACATAAAGAAGGAG
>JBIICS010000027.1:0-26266 GCA_044238735.1 Bacteroidia bacterium | reverse complement strand
TCAATTTAGTGTCCATAGATTATTAGTACGTACAAATATACAATAAACATACGTCTTTTGCAAATATATTTTTTTACGGTTTTCGTCACGCTTGCCTATAACGTTTTGCAAACAGGCGTATACTGCCAACTTTCAAAACTCTATTGTCAAGGTACAACTTTGTCAGGCAGTTACGCTTGTTTGCTGTTACCAACTGGGCGTTCTTGTCTGGCAATGGTTTGAGATAATATTTCAATTCATTCATTCCTTTTTTCTGTCATTAAAAAGATTTAGTTTTTTAGTGTCGGCAAAAAGCGTTGAAAACAGGCTGGCTCTTTGGCGGGTATTGGCTTTCGCATTGGCTTTGAGCGACCCGGCAATGTGCCAGCCTGTGTGTGATAGCTATTCTTTTATTATTTTTTTAAATTCAAAAGTTTTACCATTTTCAAGTTTAATAAGATATACACCAGGTGCAAAATTACTTGTCTGAACAGTCGTTTTTTCTACTAAATTCCCTTTGAAAACTACTTGTCCTATTGCATTTAAAATATCAAAGTTTACCTTTCCATTATTCCCTTTTATTTCAATAACTAATTCATTTAAAACAGGGTTGGGATAAACTTTTATAGTTCGATCATTATCAACAACCTCAATACCAGTCAGTACAACATTAATTGTATTGGAAGCTTCTGAACTACAACCTAAAAGTGTTACAATTACATAGTAATCACCATTTACAGAAACGGTATAATCTTGATTACTTGCACCATTAATAAAACCACTTTGATTATACCATTGGTTACCCGAAGAAGCATCGGAATGTAAAACATTTCCATTTAGAGTAATTACTGGAGTAATTGGCTTGTTGTTTACAGTTACTGCATAAGTTGAAGTTGCTCCGTTACCACAAGAATTTGTTCCTTTTACGGTGATGTTTCCTGAAACTGCCGAAGTGCCATAATTTACAGTAATGCTGTTTGTCGTACTTGCTCCTGTTGCACCGCTTGGCAAAGTCCAAACGTACGAAGTTGCATTTGCAATTGTAGGTACGGTATAGGTTACAGAATTTTGTCCTTGACAAACGGTTGCTGTACCTGTAATTATACCTGCACTTGCTGGCAATGAATTTACTGTTACTGCATATGTTGAAGTTGATCCGTTGCCACAAGTATTTGTTCCTTTTACTGTAATATTACCCGAAGTTGCAGAAGTTCCATAGTTTACAGTAATGCTGTTTGTCGTACTTGCTCCTGTTGCACCGCTTGGCAAAGTCCAAACGTACGAAGTTGCATTTGCAATTGTAGGTACGGTATAGGTTACAGAATTTTGTCCTTGACAGACTGGTGCAGAACCAGAAATTGTACCTGCGTTTGCCGGAAGTGAGTTAACTGTAACAATTTTGGGGGCTGACCAAGGGCTAATGTAACCTTGACTGTTAGTAACTCTAACCGTGTAATTTCCACCAGTTGATACTGTTATGTTTTGGGTAGTTGCATTGTTTGACCATTGATAAGATGTAAATCCACTTGGGGCTGATAGTTGAGCATTTTGTCCTTGACAAAATGCAACATTTCCTGATGGAGAAATTGTCGGCTGTGCTGGAATTTTTGTTAAAAGGTCAATAAGTCCGTATTGAGCATCTACCTTTCCCCAACCCCATGTATTGCTGCCATTTACTGGAATTGTCCCTGTGTAGCTATCTGTCCAAGCGTTGTCTTTTAAAAGTGTCTTAGCTTGTGTTGGTGTTAGGTTCGGATATGCTTGCAGCCACAATGCCAAAATTCCTGTAACCATCGGTGAAGCCATTGATGTCCCTTGCATTGTTGCAAAATACCAGTTGTTTGTTCCATTGGTAACACCCGAAACAACATCATTGCTGCTACTTGGATAATTACTGTCAAAGCGATTTACAGATGAAACGATAACATTTCCGGGAGCAGTAATATCGGGTTTTGTTCTACCGTCTGCGGTAGGTCCCTTGCTTGAAAAATCTGCAATTGCACCGTTTGTTGCACCATTAGATTGATTACTTGCATTTAAAGCAGTCCATGAATTTTTAGATGTGTATGCTCCAACAGTAATAATGTTCTTACCTGTTCCACCAATTTCGCCCATTGTTGAACTGGTAGAGCCATTTACCCAAGGATAACCTTTACCATTAGCAGTAAAAACTGTTTCTGAACCATTGTAAGCAGTAGCTGCCCACATTTTTGTTTGAGTATTATATGCAATTATTTCAATCATCACCCATCTGTAACTATCGTCCTGTGCTGTATGATCAATACTTACAAGAACTCTCGGCTTATTGTTTAAGCCATTTATTTCTGTTGCAATTGTTACAGAACATGCATCAGGAACAAAAGTATCATCGTCATATAGAGTATAATTATTAGAACTGGGTGAATTTGCAGCAATATATGGTGTCCAATCTTCAAATGAATTTGTGTTGGTATTATAAATATTTACTGCAACCCAAAAATTTTGATTTTGATTTCCCCAAATATCAATTACGGTTTCCCCATTTGTCCCATTTGATGAGCTTGGAAATTGAACGAAGGAATATAATACAGTGTCGGAAGATGTGTATGATTTACCATAGTAAAGAGCATCACTTCCCTCATTCCCCGCAGCACCAACAAGGAGTTTCCCTTGTCCTACAATGCCATCACAATATTGGTCAAATGCAGAATTACCATCGTGAGGTCCTATGTGTTTTCCTAAACTCATGTTAATTACACAAGGTTTGTTTACAGAACTCGCATAATTCATAATGTAGCTAATAGCATCAGCTAATTTGCTGTCAGAACCACCATAGGAAACCAATACAACATCGCTCTGCGGTGCAACACCCATGTATGTAGTACTTGCCCCACCGCCTGCACCTGCTGCTATACCAGTAACATGACTTCCATGTGAACCGCTTGAAATATCTTTTTGCGCATTTAAAATACTGGTTTGTGTAGATAACTCTCTCCCGTAAGAATAACCAGCCGGAGGAGTTCCTGTTCCATTTTGCTCCCAAACCCTTTTAATTCTATAATTGTTTGAACCTGTTCCGTCATAAAAATTTGGATGAGTATAATCAAAACCACCATCAATAATACCCACAACTACTCCATTGCCAAAATAACTTTGAGGCAACCCCGTTCCTGCATGAACTTCATTAACCCATGTTGCTGCCCTTGCAGCATCCATTAATGGTTTTGCTGGCTCTCCTATTTGAATATACTTTATCAAATCCGAATTTGAAATTTCAATGATTTTGTCAATAGGAATTAAACCCGTCATAATTTGACCAGATTGACTACCTGATAAAAAACCGTATTTTGAAAGTTCAGAAGGTTCGTAATTATCAGAAGTAAGAAGAAATGCATTTGCGTAAAGAATATTGTTTATTCTCATCAGACCATATTTATTGATGAGCAAACTATCGTTACTATTTCTGCTCTCTGATTTTCTTTCTTGCATCTTTAAGTCCGTAATCAAAAAAGCGGTAAAAGGAGAAATGCCTTTTGCGGAAAATTCAAGATTTGATTTTTTCGGTTCACCCTGCTTAATTGGTAATTGGCTGTGTGAACTTACATTTTGTGCAATGGTTACATTTAATGTAACAAGAGCAACGAGTAAAGTAATTGATGTTTTCATATTTATTTAGTTTTAAATTTGTGATTATTATTTAGTGTGAACTTTTTCTGAAATTTCAAAATATTCAATTTGTTTATGATTGAGAAACTCGGTTAAAAAATATAGAGGAACATTTACGGTAATAATTTTTCCAGACGGTTGACCGAATGTAACTCCTGAATTTTCAAATATTGTTTTGTCAAAGTTCTCACTCGTTTTGATAAAACCACTAATAAAGAATGTTTCATTGATTTTCTTAATGGAATAATCGTCAATCAGTTTTTTTGATGGAATAAATGTTTTTAGATTTCTATTGCTCTCTTTTAGTTCCCTTTCAAGTTCGTTTAAAAACTGTTTTGCTCTTCCAGAGATGTTATAAGAGGATTGAAGTGTTTCGGGTTGCATTACCTTTTCATTCTTAGTTGTTGTTTGTTTTGTGCCATTACAAGAAAAAAACACTGTTGTAATAAATAACAGGTGAATGATAATTGAGTAATAAATATATTTTAGTTTCATACGGTTAATGTTTTAAAGCGTTGGCAAAATTTGGCTCTTTGACTTTTGCGAAGCATTGGCTTGTGAGTAGGGCAAAAGGCAATGTGCCAAATGTGGGTCGGCTTTCCTCTTTTCTTTCTTGTGGGTCGGCAAAAAAACTAAATCTTTTTTCTTTCATTGTCATTTTACGTTTCATTCTCAAACCATTTTGTCTGTCATTTTCAGTGTCGTTGTCTTTTCTTCGCCTTGTTGGTAACTTACTTGTATCCGCTCAATTATTTCGCTAAAATTATATACGGTTGTTGTATATGCGCTATTGGGGGCGGTTTTGTTTCAGTCATCTTTTCTTAATTCTTATTAAAAATAATGCTTTTTTATAGAGTATCAAACGGACTAATAATTTTTTGAATGCTCTTTTGGCTAACATGGGTGTATATCTCCGTGGTTCGGCTACTGCTATGCCCCAAAATCTCTTGTATATATCGTAAATCTGTGCCAGCCTCCAATAAATGAGTAGCAAAACTATGCCGCAACCAATGTAAAGTTACCGGCTTTGTTATTTTACAATCTTCCAAAACATGCTTTAATACTAATTGTAAACTTCTGGCACCGTATGCTTCGCCCGGATTTTGTCCCTCAAATAAATAAGTTTTAGGCTTGTATAATTTGTAATACTCTCGTAATAAAATTATAATCTTCTCGCTTAACGGTGCTATCCTGTCTTTAAAGCCCTTTGCTTGCTTAATTAAAACCAGCTGTCGCTTGCTGTCTATATGTTCAGGCTTAAGTGCTAGTAACTCACCGCTCCTTAATCCACAACTGTATATTAAACTTAGCATCGCTTTATGTTTGATGTTTTTAATATTCCCAAGAATTAACTTCACCTCCTGTTTACTTAGTACGTTGGGTAAGGTTTTTATTCGTCTGGGCCTTTGTATAATTTCAAGCTCCAGTCTCTTGTTCTCAATTAAATTAAAAAATAATTTAAGGGCATTGATAACTTGATTTTGAAATGAATGCGATAACTTCTTGTTTAGTATATATTCATTGTTAAATATAATGATGTCTTGATTGGTAATCTCCCGTATCGCTTTCTCTTTGTAAAACACTAAAAAAGTCTTTAATGCATCTACATAAGTCTCAATAGTGTTTTCCGCATATCGCGAAGATTTTAAACAATATATAAATTCCTTTACTTTTTTATGATGTTCCGCTGTTAATTGCTCGTTATTGGTTTTTTTATTCGTGTCTTTTGTTTTCGGAATGGGATCATCTGGCATTACCTCAATTTTAACTTTGCCATATTCCCAAAGCATCTTACTTAATTCCTCTAATTTTTTTGGGGTATATAAAAAATGCCAACATTTATTACTGGCCGAATAAATTCTTCCCGTACTATTTTTAAGAAACTTAAATAAACGATCATTAAACTCGTGTTTAATAAACATTCTTCTTTCTCCCTTGTAATTTTTTACCTCTATTGTAATTTCCATTAGATTATATAATTTTTAAATTGATAATATAACAACCATTTATAGGATTATAAAAATAACAAAAAATCTTCTTTGCCCGGTTTATAATTAATAAAGGTGCCCCATAAAAGTTAATGGTTTACGAAACAAATTATTTTATTTAATCCCAAATCATACTATTCTAATTTTAACTCATGCCCGGTAAGTAGTTTTCCTTTCAATTAACTTATTTATTATTTTTGTAACCCATGAAATTCCTAAAACATCTGGTTTGCATTTTATTTACGCTGCTTATCTTCAGTTCGTGCAGTAAATACCAGCGCTTACTCAAAAGCAGCGATTATGAACTTAAATTTGTTAAAGCCAAAGAATATTTTGAGGAGGAAAACTACGCAAAAGCCTTGCCCTTGCTCGAAGAGTTAATGACTATCTTTCGCGGAACCGAGAAAGGGGAAGATGTTTATTATTATTATGCTAAATGCTACTTTGCTGAGGAAGATTACGTTTTGTCTAGTTACCACCTAAAAAATTTCGTAAGAACTTATCCTACTTCTGCCCGGGCCGAAGAATGCTTGTTTTTATCGGCACTTTCGTATTATTTCGATTCCCCAAAATACTCCCTGGATCAGTCTAGTTCTTACCTGGCCATTCAGGAGTTTCAATTGTTTGTTAATCAATTCCCTGAAAGCCAGAAGGTTAAGGAAAGTAACGAATATATTGATAAGCTTCGTTACAAACTGGAAACCAAGTCGTATGAGCTCGCTAAACTGTATTATCATACCGAAAATTATAAGTCAGCTATTGCTACTTTCAACAATACGCTAAAAGACTTTCCGTCTACCGCATACAAGGAAGAGATTTTATTCTTAACTTTACGTTCCGGTTTTTTATTAGCCAATAATAGTGTGGAAATTAAAAAGCTGGAAAGGTTTAAAAATGCCGAATCTTTCTATTACAAATTTGCCGATGCCTACCCGCAAAGCAAATACAAAAAGGATGCAGAGGCTATGCTAGTTAAAATTAAGCAAAACCTGGAGTTATTGGAAAAGCAATTATAAATAAGATAAAATGAGCAATTTTAAAAAGAACAACGCAGAAACAACAACCATTACCCGCGATTTGGATAAAATGGTGGATAACACGGGTAATATTTATGAAACCGTTGCAATCATTGCAAAAAGATCCAATCAAATAGCTGTAGATTTGAAAGAAGAGTTAAATTCTAAGCTTCAGGAGTTCGCCTCTCATACCGATAACTTAGAAGAAGTATTCGAAAATCGCGAACAAATTGAAATCTCCAAATATTACGAAAAATTACCGAAACCTAATAATATTGCCATTCAGGAATTTGTAGAAGGTAAAATTTACCACCGCAATCCGGCTAAGGAAGCTTTAAAAAAGTAATCATTAAATTTTCATCAAAAGAATTGTCATTTCATGTAATAATGGGATGACAATTTTTATTTTTACACCAAAGTTAGTTTAGAGTTTAGAGTTGAGAGATAAAATCTCACTAACAACTTTTAACTATCAACTTAATAAATGTGAAGGACAAAAAAATTCTTATAGGTGTTTGTGGTAGTATAGCAGCGTATAAAATTGCTACACTAACCCGTTTACTAAAAAAAGCCGGTGCAGAAGTTAAAATTATCCTAACCCCTTCGGCAAAAGATTTTATTACCCCCTTAACTCTTTCAACTCTTAGTAAAAATCCGGTTTTTAGCGAGTTTGTAAAAAATAACAAAGGCGAATGGACTAATCATGTTGAGCTGGGTTTATGGGCGGATGTTTTTTTAATTGCTCCCGCCTCTGCCAACACCATAGCTAAAATGGCCAATGGTATGTGTGATAATTTATTGCTGGCAACTTATTTATCGGCTCGTTGTAAGGTCCTGGTTGCTCCGGCTATGGATTTGGATATGTTACAACATCCTTCCACCTCTACCAATATTGAAAAAATAAAGTCTTTTGGAAATTTAATCGTTGAACCCAACGATGGAGAATTGGCGAGTGGTTTGGTAGGTAAAGGCCGTATGGCCGAACCGGAAGAATTAAAGCAGGTGCTGTCCGATTTCTTTAAAAAAAAAAGTCAGTTAAACGGTAAACATATTCTAATTACCGCCGGTCCAACCCACGAGGCATTGGATCCGGTTCGTTTTATTGGTAATCATTCAACCGGAAAAATGGGTTTTGCACTCGCTTCCGAACTGGCCAACAGAGGTGCCCGGGTTACTTTGGTGGCAGGTCCAACAAATCTTGTCTTGCAGCATCCTCTGGTAAATCAAATAAATGTAGGGTCTGCTCTCGAAATGAAGGCTGAATCCGATAAGGCATTTAAAAACGCTAACGCCGCTATTCTGGCCGCCGCCGTTGCCGATTACAGGCCTAAAACCACTGCAAAGGAAAAAATCAAGAAAAAGGATGAAGATTTAACAATTGAACTGGTTAAAAATCCTGATATACTGGCCGGCCTCGGAACTTTAAAAAAAACAAACCAAATTTTGGCTGGTTTTGCCTTAGAAACTAATAACGAGTTTAGTAACGCTAAGGATAAATTGAAGCGCAAAAATTTGGATTTTATTGTGTTAAACTCGTTGAAAAATAAAGGTGCGGGCTTTAAGCATAACACCAATCAAATTTCTATTTTAGATAAACAAAATAAAACGGTAAATTTTAAGTTAAAGCATAAGGATGAAGTAGCGATTGATATCGTAGATTTTTTAGTAAGCCTTATGATGAAGAAGAAATGAAAAGAATAATTGTTTTACTCCTCTCTATTTATGCTTTTGGAATTAAATTTTCCAAAGCACAGGAACTAAACATTACCGTGCAGGTTATTACCGCTCAAGTTCAAAATGTAGATAAAAAGATCTTTGAAACCATGAAAAGTGCTGTTCGTGATTTTATGAATAATACTAAATGGACTCAAGACGATTTTGTTAATCACGAAAAAATTGAAGCAACTTTATTAATTAATATCAAAGAAGTAGTTTCTCAAACCGATTTTAAAGCCACTTGCCAGATCGAAACCCGTCGCCCGGTGTTTAAGTCATCTTACTCCACTAACGTACTTAGTTTTATTGATGAAAATTTTGATTTTCGTTATGTAGAATTTCAACCTTTTGAATTTAACGGAAGTACTTTTAATAACGATTTAACGGCCATGATCGCCTTTTATGCGCACATGATTATTGGCTTTGATTACGACACCTTTTCTCCCGAGGGTGGTACTCCTTATTTTCAAATTGCACAATCAATTGTAAATAATGCGCAAACCAGCGGAAATAAGGGCTGGAGCGGGGTTGCAAAGGGCGGTGATAAATACAACAACCGTTACTGGCTGGTCGAAAATACGCTTAATCCGGCCTACAAGCCAATCCGTGCTGCTATTTATCAGTATCATCGTAAAGGTCTGGATGTAATGTGGAATAAACCCGAAGAGGGCAGAAAAGAAATTTATGAAGCGTTATTAAAAATACAAAGTGTATTTAAAATTTACCCTGCCTTATTTTACAATGTTTTATTTTTTAATGCTAAATCGGATGAGTTAGTAAATGTTTTTTCTCAGGCTAAAACCGATGAGAAAACTAATGCGGTTCAGTTGCTTTCCGAAATAGATGCCGCTAAATCGAATAAATACCAAACTAAAATTAAATAAGAACGATGCTTGGTAATTTAAAAATTAGCAATTACGCATTAATTGATAATTCAGAAATTGCATTCGAGAAAGGTTTAAATATTATAACCGGCGAAACCGGAGCGGGTAAATCAATTTTATTAGGAGCCTTAGGCTTATTAATGGGGCAACGTGCCGAAACACAGGTTTTGTTTGATAAAGATAAAAAATGTGTTGTTGAAGGAGAGTTTGAAGTGAAGAGTTATAACCTTCAGGATTTCTTTTATCAAAACGAACTGGATTATAGCGATACTTGTATCATCCGAAGAGAAATTTCTTCGTCAGGTACCTCCAGAGCCTTTGTAAATGATACTCCTGTTAACCTGAATCTTTTAAAAGAACTTTCTTCATACTTGGTGGATATCCATTCTCAGCATCAAACACTGGCATTGGGTAACGGGCAGTTTCAGTTAAATGTGCTGGATGCCGTTAGTATGCATGCATCCCTTTTGGATGAATATCGTAAAGATTATAAAAATTATAAATCCATTCAAAAGGACTTGGCAGTACTACAGGAGCAAGAAGCCAATAGCAGAAAAGAACAGGATTATCTGCAGTTTCAGTTTAACGAGTTAGAAGAAGCCGATCTGGAAAAGATTAATCAGGCAGAGCTGGAAGAAGAGCTGGAAACGCTTAATAATGCCGAAGATATTAAAAGAAGCTTAATGCAAAGCATAGGTTTAATAAGCGATTCGGAAGTAAATATTTTGCAAATGCTTGCCGAAGTTAAACCGCTGCTAAACAAATTTTCTGCTAAGAACAAAAGTATTGAAGCTCTTGCCGAACGACTAAATAGTTCTATCTTGGAGTTAAAGGATTTAAATAATGAAATTACCTCAGTAGAAAGTGATATTGTTTATAGCCCTTCGCGTATAGATGAAATTAATGGCATGCTGGACAAACTTTATCGTTTACAAAAAAAGCATAATGTAAATTCAGTTGACGCATTAAAGTCTATCCGTGAGGAAATTTCTTCCAAACTGAATACTATATCTTCCCTCGAAGAGCAAATTAAAAAGCTTTCGGTAAGTCTTGATTTAATTAAAAAAGAATTGCTTAAGAAAGCCGATCAGTTGCATCAAAACCGTACAAAAGCGGTAAATGTTATCGAAAACAATGTGCATGAACAATTGGCTTTGCTGAGTATGAAAAATGCACAGTTAAAAATCGAGTTATCAAAGGAACAGGATTTAAATAACAACGGATATAGTAAAGTTTCGTTTTTATTTTCGGCTAACAAAGGCAGCGATTTAAATGAAATTAGCAAAGTGGCTTCCGGAGGGGAATTATCTCGTTTAATGTTGTGTATTAAAAACATTACCGCTAAATCACGCCAACTCCCTAGTATTATTTTTGACGAGATAGATACCGGTGTTTCGGGCGATGTGGCAGATAAGATAGGGTTGATCTTAAATGATATGGCATTGAATATGCAAATTGTGGCCATTACACATTTGCCTCAAATGGCCAGTAAGGGAAGTAATCATCTTTTTGTATATAAAGAAGATGTTAAAAACAGAACAATAAGCCACATTAAAAAATTAAGTAAGCAGGAAAGAATAGAGGAGGTGGCTAAAATGTTGAGTACTGGAAAACCTACTGAAACAGCTTTACAAAATGCAAAGGAATTGTTAAATTTAGTCTAGTGAAGAATTCTCAGGTAAATAATAATTTAAACGAAATAGTTGCCCTCTTAAAGGCTAACGGTGTAGTGTCCGCTTCTCTTTTTGGAAGTGCCTGTGAAGGTAATGATAATGCTGATTTTGATTTTCTAGTGAAATTTAAATCAGATTTGGATTATGTTAGCTATGCAGATAATTATTTTAATTTATTGTATGCCCTTCAGGATCTTTTAAAAAAGGATGTAGACTTGCTTGCAGAAGAGACTATATCAAATCCCTACCTTCTTAAGTCAATCAATCGTAATAAAATAAAATTGTTATGAAGGTTGAAGAGTTAAAGTTGCTAACTGATATTAAGATTGCAATTGAAAGTATAGACGACCATCTGCAACAAAAAAAAGATTTTGATTTATATAAATCAAACAAAACAATCAGAAGGGCGGTAGAAAGAGAACTCGAAATTATTGGAGAGGCAGTAAATAAATTGGATAAAATAAATCCTGATATACCTATTTCTTATAAGAGGCTTATTGTTGATCTAAGAAATAAAGTGATTCATGCTTATGATAATGTTAATGATGTAATAATTTGGAAAGTTATTGTTAAAGATTTACCTGTCCTGAAACAGGAAGTTGATTCTTTGTTAAACGAACAATATAAATAATTAAACGATTTATAAATAAACCACAGATATAATAAAACTAAGAAGAATGAAAAAAGTACTAAGTATTATCGGAATTGTTTTAGTGTTGTTGATTGGAACACTGGTAGCCCTGCCTTTCCTGTTTAAGGATAAAATTGTGCAGCTGGTTAAAGAGGAGGCTAACAAAAATTTAAATGCAAAAGTAGATTGGGGATCTTTCGATTTAACTATCATTTCTACCTTTCCTAATTTTTCGTTTACCTTAAACGATTTAAAAGTAGTAGGCATAGATGATTTTAAAAACGACACCTTAATTTCATTAAAATCATTGGATCTTCGTTTAAATCTGATGTCGGTTATAAAAGGGGAGAAGATGGAAATTAATGGAATTGTATTGAACAATCCGCGTATTAATGCAATAGTCTTAAAAGATGGTAAAGCAAACTGGGACATAACGAAGCCTTCAGCCGATACCGTTACGGCAGCTCCCGCAGAACCCACCAAATTTCAAATCGGATTAAAGCGTTTTGCAATTATTAACGGTTATCTGGTATACGACGATAAGCAATCCGATATGTATTCTAAACTGGTTGGATTAAACCACGAACTAAAAGGCGACTTTACCCAGGATATTTTCGACTTAATTACCGAAACCACAATCGATCAGTTAACATATGGATATGGTGGCGTTAATTATTTCAATAAATTAAAAACGGGTATTAAAGCTACTCTAACAGCAGACATGCCGAACTTTAAATTTACATTCAAGGAGAATGAATTTGCTTTAAATGCTTTGGTGTTCGGGTTGGATGGTTATTTTGCCATGCCTAAAGAAGATATGGACATGGATTTAAAATTTAATGCTAAAAAAGCAGATTTTAAAGAATTCCTATCACTGGTTCCGGGTTCTTACACCAAAGATTTTGAAAACGTTAAAACAAGTGGAAAGCTGGCTTTTGATGGTTATGCAAAGGGAATTTATAACGATAAAGTAATGCCAGCTTTCGGAATTACGCTGTTGGTGGAAAATGCAATGTTCCAGTATCCATCTTTACCTAAAGCAGTAAAGAATATTAATATCGATTTAAAAGTAGATAACAAAACCGGAAACCCTGATAACACAGTGGTGGATATCAGAAAGTTTCATGTAGAGATGGGTAGCAATCCGGTGGATGTTCGCATGTTAATTACTACTCCGGTTAGTGATGCTAATATTGATGGAACTGTAAAGGGAAAATTAAATTTAGCCGAGGTTAAAGACTTTGTACCCATGGAAGGAACCGAAATGAGCGGAACCTTTACTGCCGATATTGACATGAAAGGTCGTATGAGTGCTATCGAAAAAGAAAAATACGATGAGTTTAAGGCATCGGGTAATTTGAAAATAGAAAACATGAAGTACAAGTCGGCTGATTTATCTTATGCAACAGAAATTTCAGGGGCCGATATGAGCTTTACTCCACAAAATCTTAACCTTAGTCGTTTCAACGCCAAAATAGGAAAGAGCGATATTAGTTTTGTGGGAATAGTAGATAACTATATGGCTTATGTTTTTAAAGATGAATTGCTGCACGGCAGATTTAACTTTAACTCAAATTACTTAAATATCGATGAATTAATGGGGCCCGAAGAAACCACAACTACTGCAGCACCGGCCGATACGGCGCCAATGACTGTGGTTGAAGTTCCATCTAATTTAGATGTAGAGTTAGTTTCGGATATCAAGAAAATGGATTACGATAAATTAACCATTTATAATACTTCCGGAACTTTAAAAATTAAGGATAGCCGAATGGATATGAGTGGCCTTAAAATGATGTTGTTTGATGGTATTTTAGGAATGACCGGTTATTACGATACCAAAAATATTAAACGCCCGGCAGTTGATATGCAGTTGTCTATTGAAGGATTTGATATACCAAAATCATATGCGTATTTTAATTCTGTTCAAAAGTTAGCTCCTGCGGCTAAATATGCAAAAGGTAAGTTTAATACCATTTTTAATTTATCTACTGTGTTGGATAGTAAAATGGAGCCCGACTATAATTCTTTAAATGCCTATGGTAAGTTGCAAACCGTTAATGTAGTATTAAGCAATCATCCGGCACTTTCTAAAATAGCCGATCAACTAAAGCAAAATCAATACAAAAACTTTCCGCTTAATAATGTAGATCTTTCATTTAAAGTGAAAGACGGAAAAGTGGAGGTGGAACCCTTTGATATAAAAATCGGGAACAGTAACTTAAATATTGCCGGAGTAAATTATTTAGATCAAAAAATTGATTACAAAATGGTGTTTGATATGCCTCGATCCGAATTAGGTTCGGCTGCTAATGGCGTAATTAATGGACTCGTTGCTCAGGCTGCTTCTCAGGGTGTAAATGCAAATGTAGGCGAGCGAATTAAAGTAAATGCCTTAGTAACCGGCACTGCATCAGATCCAAAAATAAAATTAGATCTAAAAGATCAGGCTAAAAATATGGTTAATGATTTAAAAGATCAAGCTATGGATAAAGCAAAAGCTGAAGCGGATAAATTAAAAGCCGAAGCTGAAGCAAAAGTAAGAGCCGAGGCCGATAAAATAAAAACTGAAGCCGAGGCTAAAGTAAAAGCAGAAGCCGACAAAATAAAGGCCGAAGCCGAAGCAAAGGCAAAAGAAGCCGAAGCCAAAATGAAGGCTGAAATAGAAAAGAAAAAGAAAGAGGCCGAAGAAAAAGCTAAAAAAGAAGCCGAGAAAAAGTTAAAAGGCTTGTTTGGAAAATAAGGGGGGTAATTCAATTTTTATGAATTTGGAATCTCTTTTATTCCAAAGTTTATAATGCTAAAAAGGTTGAAAATGATAGATTAGTCTTTTACATAAACAATGTCTTTTAAAGGATTTTGAAACTAGTTTCAAAATCCTTTTTTTGTTCATTATTATGATAAAATAGTGGAGTGTAAAAAATAAAAAAGGGTAATTATTTGTTCATTAACGCATATTGTACAAGGTTAGCACCCATTTTAAGAGCTTTAATTCTAGACTCTTCAGAATCTTTATGAACTTCCGGACTTTCCCAACCATCCCCCAGATCACATTCAAAACTATAAAAACAAACCAATCGCCCTTTGTAAATTAATCCAAATCCTTGCGGAGGTTTATTATCATGTTCGTGTACTTTGGGTAAACCAGAAGCAAATTTGAATTTTTGATGATAGATTTCATGCGAAAAAGGGAGTTCAACAAAATCAAGTTCAGGGAAAACCTTTTTCATTTGCGGACGAATAAATTTATCTAAACCATAGTTATCATCAATGTGTAAAAAACCACCGGCAATTAAGTATTTTCTTAAGTTCTCTGCTTCCTGATTAGTAAAAATTACGTTCCCATGCCCGGTCATATGCACAAAAGGATAATTAAAAATTTCTACTGACCCAGCTTCAACTACCGCCTGTTCCGGATTTATCGCCGTTCCTAATTGATCGTTGCAAAATTTAATCAGATTAGGGAGTGATGTTTCTAAGTTAGCATACCAATCGCCGCCACCATTATATTTTAAAACAGCAATCTTGTATGAATAATTACCGGTAAAGGAATATCCGATAAAGGCAAGTAATAATAGTATTGAAGTAAACTTGTTAAACAAATTTATCACCTTTAGTACTCTTAACATCCGCAACAAATTGTCTGATTTGTTGTTCATCTTGTTTTTTACAAACCAATAAAATATGGTCTGCCTCTACCACTATATAATCGTTTAAGCCTTGCAAAACAACAAGTTTATTTTTAGGTACATTAATGATGTTGTTGCTGCTATCGTATAATAAAACGTTTTTACCTACTACCGCATTTTCTTTTTCGTCGTGTTTAATATGGGTATACAGCGACCCCCAGGTTCCTAAATCCGACCAGCCAATTATAGAAGCTCTAACGTATACGTTATTTGCTTTTTCCATTACACCATAATCAATGCTTATGTTTTTGCATTGAATATAAGCTTCATCAATAAATCCTTTTTCCTGAGGAGTATTGTATAAATCTTTACCGTCTTTAAAAATATTATTTATCTCGGGTAAATAGTTGTCTAATGCTTTTAAAATACTTTGTACGTTCCAAACAAATATCCCCGCATTCCATAAAAAGTCCCCACTTTCTAAAAAGAATTTGGCCATTTCCAAATCCGGCTTTTCGGTAAATGTTTTTACTTTATTAATTCGCTTATCAGTTTCTTCTTTATCGCTTTTTGTAAACTGAATATAACCATATCCGGTATCGGGGCGAGTGGGTTTTATTCCAATGGTCATCAAACAATCTTCCGATTTGGTTTTCTTAAAACACGATTTTATGGCTTTTAAAAAAACATCTTCTTTTAAGATTAAATGATCGGAAGGTGCAACGCAAACATTAGCGTCCGGATTTTTTAGTGCTATTTTATAACTGGCATACGCAACACACGGTGCTGTGTTTTTACGCATGGGCTCTAGTAAAATATTTTCATCCGGTATTTCGGGTAATTGTTCTTTTACTAAATGATAGTAATCGGTATTAGTAACTATTAAAATATTTTCTTTCGGACAAATAGGCAAAAACCTATCGTAAGTCATTTGTAAAAGGGTTTTGCCTAAACCTAAAATATCCAGAAATTGTTTAGGCTTTTCTGTTCTGCTCATTGGCCAAAATCTACTGCCAACGCCGCCTGCCATTATAACGCAAAAATTATTTTTTCCCATGTTTACTTCAGCTTACCTAACGCCACTCTTAAGTTAGAAATAATCTGATCAATATCGGAAACGGTACAAGTGCCAACCGAAATACGATACCAGGTAGAATCTGCGCTAGCGCCAAATGCAGAAAAAGGAACGATCCCAATTTTCGCTTCATCTAAAATATATTTAGTGGCATCGGCAGTTGTGTTTAATACTGTTCCGTCTGCAGTTGTTTTACCTTTCAGATTTAATTCTACTGTTAAATAAATAGCGGCCTGTGGAGCTATGGCATTAACATTAAAACCTTCCGATTTTAATTGCATAAATCCTTTATAAAATCCTTCCAGTCTTTTTAAAATCTCACTTTTAAAAGAATTTAAAAACAAATCTACTTCAGATTCGTGGGCTAAGTATTGAGCTGTTGCAACCTGCTCGGCTTTTGGGGCCCAAGCTCCAACATGTCCTAATATGTTCTTCATTTTATCAATTAGTTTTTTGGGACCAAAAGACCATCCCACTCGAACACCGGTAGCCGATAAAGACTTGGATAATCCGTCAACATAAATGGTATAATCTCTCATTTCGGGTCTTAAACTTACCGGGTCTACATGTTTAGTACTGCCAAACGTTAATGCAGAATAAACCTGATCATACATTAAATAAACAGGTTTCTCGTCAGCAGTTCTTCTTTGATTTTCTGCTAAAATTAAATCACAAATTTCGCTTAAACCTTCAGCAGTAAAAGCCGTTCCGGTAGGGTTTAAAGGGGAACATAAAGCAACTAGAGCCGATTTTTGAATATGAGGTTTTAACTCCTCTGCAGTGGGCATAAAATTTTGCTCTGCACGGGTTTCAATAAATTGCATTTTACCACGCGACAAGTGTGTGTAATGGTTGTTATTCCAAGATGGTACCGGAAATAAAATAGTATCTCCTGGATCTACTACAGTTTGAAATACCGCGTAAATTAAAGGACGCGAACCGCCTGAAATTAAAATACTATCTGCAGCGTAATCTAAATTAAACTGTGATTTTAAAAATTGGGAAACCGATTTCCTTAAGTCTAAGATACCATCGGCAGGGGGGTAATTGGTCTCGTTGTTTTGATACGCCTCAATAATTAATTCCTGAAGTTTAGAAGGAATCGGAAAAATTTTTGGATTGAAATCGCCAATAGTTAGATTGTATATTTTTTCTCCATTTTTAATTTTCTCATTTATTTCTCCGGCAAGTTTTATAATCTCAGAACCTATAAGGTTTTCGGCCATCTGAGAAACACGTTGGTTAGCTGTTGCAATCATGGTCATAAAATTTTGGCAAAAATAGGATTATTTATTACTTATAATAGCGCTTAATGAATTGTAAAAATGAGTTGGTTTTTAACACTTTGTGGATTTCTTGTAAAGCTAACAGTCTTTTATAAAATGTGTAAAACTTACAGGTATTATATTTCCTGCTCACAAAAGGCTTTTTAACTTTGCAACCCATAAATATTTTACATTACACTTTTAAAATAATTTTATGTTTATCGAACAAATTATTGCCCGTCAAATCCTCGATTCCAGAGGAAATCCAACCGTTGAAGTAGATGTTATAACTGATTCAGGCGCTATCGGAAGAGCCGCAGTGCCCTCCGGAGCCAGTACCGGAACTCATGAGGCTGTAGAGTTACGTGATGGTGATAAGAAAAAGTATCTGGGTAAAGGAGTGCTTAAAGCGGTGCATAACGTAAATTCTAAAATAGACGAAGCTTTATTTGGAATGAGTGTTCTGGAGCAAAATAAAATAGATGAAGCCCTTTTAGCCTTGGATGGAACCGAAAATAAAGGAAAATTGGGTGCAAATGCTATTTTAGGGGTATCTATGGCGGTTGCAAAAGCAGCTGCAATCGAATCCGGAATGCCTCTTTTTCGTTATGTTGGCGGTGTTAATGCTAATACCCTTCCTATCCCCATGATGAATATTTTAAATGGCGGAGCACATGCCGATAACGGTATCGATTTTCAGGAGTTTATGGTTATGCCGGTAGGTGCTGATACCTTCTCGGATGCTTTAAGAATGGGTACCGAAATTTTCCATCACCTCAAAAAAGTTTTAAAGGACAAAGGTTATAGCACCAACGTGGGCGACGAAGGTGGTTTTGCGCCTAATATCAAGTCGAATGAAGAAGCTATCGGTTACGTATTAAAGTCTATTGAATCGGCTGGTTATAAACCCGGTGTTGATGTATTCGTGGCTATGGATGCAGCAGTATCTGAATTATACGATGCTAAAAAGAAAAAATATGTTTTTCATAAGTCGGATGGCAAATCGATGTCTTCCGACGAACTAGTTGAATATTGGGCTAAATGGGTAAAAAAATATCCTATTATTTCCATTGAAGATGGCTTAGCCGAAGATGATTGGAAAGGCTGGAAAAACTTAACTGATAAAATTGGGGATAAAGTACAGTTAGTAGGAGATGATTTATTTGTAACCAATGTAAAGCGTTTAAGCGAGGGAATCAAAAACGGAGTTGCAAATTCTATTTTAGTAAAGGTGAATCAAATTGGTTCCTTAACCGAAACTATTAACGCTGTTCAAATGGCTAATAACGCCTCTTATACAGCGGTTATGAGCCACCGCTCCGGCGAAACTGAGGATACTACTATAGCCGATTTGGCTGTGGCTTTAAATACTGGTCAAATTAAAACTGGTTCTGCTTCTCGTTCCGATCGCATGGCAAAGTACAATCAACTCATCCGAATTGAAGAAATGCTTGGATCTTCAGCGAAATATTTGGGGCGTTCGTTTAAGTATGTTTAATAATTAATCTAAACTTAACAAAAGTCCTTTTTTTAGTAAAAACCTTTATCTATCTTCAAACGTTATTAAGAAAAATAATCATATGGATCGCTTAAAAGAAAAATTCAAAGAAGTAGCTATGCCAATGGCTGCAGATGTAAAGCAAATCATAAAAGAACATGGCGAATTAAAATTAGGAGAATATACCGTTTCCCAAGTATATCAGGGTATGCGCGGTATGATTGGTTTGGTTACTGAAACTTCTAAGTTGGATCCTAACGAGGGTATCAGTTTCAGGGGATACTCAATTCCTGAATTACGTGAAAAACTTCCAAAAGCTCCAGGTGGAACTGAACCTTTACCCGAAGGGATTTTTTATTTAATGTTAGTGGGTGAATTACCTACTTATGACGATGTTCATAGCATCAGCAACGAGTGGGCGCGCAGAAGTATTGTGCCTAAACATGTTTTAGACGTGTTAGATAAATTGCCATCTTCAACTCATCCAATGACCATGTTTAGCATAGCAGTTATGGCTATGCAAACAGAAAGTTTATTTGCAAAGGCATACGCAAAAGGAATCAGAAAAACCGAATACTGGGATTATGTTTTCGAAGATTCAATGAATCTGATTGCTCGTTTACCTCGTGTTGCAGCTTATATCTATCGCAAAAAATACAAAGGAGATGTGCACATCGAACCAGATCCAAAATTAGACTGGGCAGCAAACCTGGCACATATGATGGGTTACGAAGAGTTTGATGTAAAACGTTTAATGCGTTTATACATGACTATCCACTGCGATCACGAAGGTGGTAACGTTTCAGCTCACTCTACACACTTAGTAGGTTCTGCTTTATCTGATCCTTATTTAGCTTTCGCTGCTGGTATGAATGGTTTAGCGGGTCCTTTACATGGTCTGGCAAATCAGGAAGTATTGTATTGGTTGCAAGAACTACGCACTGAATTAGGTGGAGGTTTACCAACTAAAGAACAGATTGCGACGTACATTAAGGAAACGTTAGAAGCGGGTAAAGTGGTTCCGGGTTACGGACACGCCGTGCTTCGTAAAACCGATCCTCGTTTTTCTGCTCAGCAGGATTTTTACCATCGTTACATTAAAGGCCAAGGTAAAACTGATGATCTTTGCGAAATTGTACAACTAGTGTATGAAGTAGCTCCTCCAATTTTAGAGAGTACAGGAAAAATTAAAAACCCATGGCCAAATGTTGATGCGCATTCAGGTGCACTATTAAGCCATTTCGGAGTTGTTGAATATGATTTCTATACGGTATTATTTGGAGTTTCACGTGCTCTGGGTGTATTAGCCTCTTTAGTGTGGGACAGAGCCTTAGGCCATGCTATCGAACGTCCAAACTCCGTTACTACAGAATGGATTAAAAAGAAAATTGCTGAATCAGCTACTAAAGCTTAATTTGATATAATTCAAAATATCTTTAAAACCGCCTCAAAAGGGCGGTTTTTTTGTTGAAAATGAGGTGGGTTTTTTAGTGTAAAAATATAGGGCAAAGCCTATATTTTGTAAGGATTTCCACCTTTTTTAAGTTATATTTGTATAATACTGCATTTATTACTTATGGCCGAAAACAAATCTTTAAATATCCAGGGAAATGTTTCCTTCGATGATTTTAAAAAAGAAGTATTAAACGATTATCGTATTGCTTACGAAAGTCGCGAGACCAGCTTATTAGGTCGAAAAGAAGTTTTAACCGGTAAAGCCAAATTTGGAATTTTTGGCGACGGTAAGGAAGTTCCTCAAATAGCCATGGCTAAACATTTTCAAAAGGGTGACTGGCGCTCGGGTTATTACCGCGATCAAACCTTTATGTTTGCTACCGGTAACTTAACAATAAAAGAATATTTTGCGGGCTTATATGCACATACCGATCCCGAGTTAGAACCGATGAGCGCCGGACGACAAATGGGCGGTCACTTTGGTACGCGTAGCTTAAATGAAGATGGTTCCTGGAGAAATCTAATGGAAATAAAAAACTCTTCTCCTGATATTTCTCCTACCGCCGGTCAAATGCCACGTTTACTAGGCCTGGCCCAGGCATCTAAATATTTTAAACAAAACGACCTGTTACACAACTGGACTAACTTTTCTGATAAAGGAAATGAAATTGCATTTGGAACAATTGGCGATGCCAGTACATCCGAAGGTTTGTTTTGGGAAACTATAAATGCTGCAGGTGTTTTAAAGGTTCCTCTTTTGATGAGTGTTTGGGATAATGGGCATGGTATTTCTGTCCCTAAGTCATACCAAACAACCAAGGAAAGTATTTCCGAAGTTCTAAAAGGATTTAAACGCGAAGGAAATGGATCCGGATACGAAATGTATTATGTTAACGGATGGGATTACGCTGCCTTATGCGAAACCTATGCAAAGGCCACAAAAGTTTGCCGCGAAGAGCATGTGCCGGTTTTAATTCATGTTGATGAGGTAACACAGCCTCAGGGTCACTCCACTTCAGGCTCTCACGAACGATACAAATCTAAAGAGCGTTTGCAATGGGAAGCTGAATTCGATTGTATTAAAAAAATGCGCGAATGGATTATTAATTCTGCAATTGCCTCTGCCGAAGAATTGGATGAAATAGAAGCTAATTCTAAGAAATCGGTAAGAGAGGCTAAAAACGAAGCTTGGAAAGAATATCTGGAAGTAATCAAAACAGAGTTAAATGAAGCAACTGATTTAATCTTACAACTTGCCTCAAATTCAGCATACAGCGAAAATTTAACCAAGTTGGTTAATGATCTTAAAGCAATACCGGAACCTTTGCGCAAAGATGTAATTTCTTCAGTTAGAAAAACACTTCGTACCACTCGTAACGAAAATTCAGTACAAAGAAATAAATTGATTGATTGGTATAACCTTCAGGTTGCAGCTAATTACGATCGCTACAGCTCCTATTTATACAGCGAAAGCGCATTAAATATATCCAGGGTTGTTCAGGTAGATCCTCATTATTCTGTTGATGAAAAATATTGTGATGGCCGAGAAATACTAAGAGATAATTTTGATAAAATTTTGGAACGTTATCCCGAGGTTTTAATTTTTGGAGAGGATAGTGGAAAAATAGGTGGCGTTAATCAAGGGCTTGAGGGTTTACAAAAGAAATATGGCGAACACCGTGTATCAGACACCGGTATCAGGGAAGCAACCATCATGGGACAAGCTATTGGTTTGGCAATGCGCGGTTTAAGACCAATTGCCGAAATTCAATATCTGGATTATTTATTGTACGCACTTCAAATTATGAGCGATGACCTTGCTACAGTTCAATACAGAACAAAAGGTGCTCAAAAAGCTCCTGTAATCATCCGTACTCGTGGTCATCGTTTAGAGGGTATCTGGCACAGCGGCTCTCCAATGGGAATGATCGTTCACTCGTGCAGAGGGATTAATGTTTGTGTGCCCCGTAATATGACTAAAGCAGCCGGATTTTATAATGCTTTACTGGAATGTGATGAACCCGCTTTAGTTATTGAACCTCTAAACAGTTATCGTTTAAAAGAACGAACTCCTCTTAATTTTGGAGAGTTTAAACAAGAATTGGGTGTTGTAGAAACCTTAAAAGAAGGGACTGATGTAACGCTTATAACGTATGGACCCAATTGCCGTTATGCTTTGGAAGCAGCCAAACAACTTGAAGAAATTGGGATTTCGTTGGAGGTAATTGATGTTCAAACCCTAATACCGTTTGATAAAAATCAGGATATTGTTAAATCCGTTAAGAAAACTAATCGCCTCATTTCGTTGGATGAGGATGTTCCGGGTGGAGCATCTGCTTACATGTTGCAAAAAGTACTGGAGGAACAAGGTGCTTATCGTTTCCTGGATTCTCAACCTAAAACAATTGCAGCTAAAGAACATCGTCCGGCTTATGGTTCCGATGGTGATTATTTTTCAAAACCAAGTGTTGAGGATATTTTTGATGGTGTATACGAGCTCATGCATGAGGTAAATCCTGAAAAATTTCCCCGAATTTATTAAGCTGTCAATAACTTAATTTTTACACACTGTTTATTTGTGATAAATTTGAATTATAATAAATTTAAATAATCAGTTAAGATGAACATTCAAGGAAAATTAATCGAAAAGTTTGAGACACAGGTGGTATCTGATAAGTTTCGTAAGCGCGAATTTGTTATCGAATTCAGCGAAAATCCTCAATACCCGGAGTACATTAAGTTTGAACTTATCCAAGACAAAACCACTTTGTTAGATCCATTTAATATTGGCGATTCTGTAGATGTGTCGTTTAATTTAAAAGGCCGTACCTGGACTAATCCTCAAGGTGTTAAACAATATTTTAATTCTTTACAAGCTTGGAGATTAAACGGTGTAAACGGATCTTCCTCTGCTCCTCAGGCTCAACAATATCAACAAGCACCAGCTGCACCAAGTTTTAATACAGTTGCAACAGAAGGCGATGATCTACCGTTTTAACCATTAAACGTTTATAAGTTAATTAAACCCTCTTCTTTAAATTGAAGAGGGTTTTTTATTTTCAATTTATGCAAAAAATTACCGAAAGTACCTCGCTTTATAATCACCTGGAACAAATGACGGTTCTGGAACTTTTAACGAATATTAATAACGAAGACGCAAAAGTAGCGTTGGCCGTTCAGCAGGCTATCCCTCAAATTGAGGCACTTGCAAACATTATAGTGGAAAAATTAAAAGCAGGCGGAAGATTGTTTTATATGGGTGCCGGAACCAGTGGGCGTTTGGGTATTGTGGATGCATCGGAGTGTCCTCCAACTTATGGGGTAGAACACGGTTTGGTGGTTGGTATTATAGCCGGTGGAGATAAGGCCATCAGAAAGGCTGTGGAATTTGCAGAAGATGACACCGAACAAGGCTTCAAAGATTTGGACCAATACTTGATTAATAATCATGACGTAGTAATTGGAATCGCCGCCTCCGGCTCAACACCGTATGTTGTAGGGGCTTTACAGAAGTGTAACGAAAATGGAATAAGTACCGGGTGTATTACATGTAATCCGGGTAGTGCGGTTGCTAAAGTAGCTAAATACCCCATAGAGGTTTTGGTAGGTCCCGAGTTTGTTACCGGAAGTACCCGTATGAAAGCCGGAACAGCCCAAAAGCTAGTGCTTAATATGCTAAGTACTACTGCCATGATTAAGTTAGGCAGAGTAAAGGGAAATAAAATGGTGGATATGCAATTAAGTAATAACAAATTAGTTGATAGGGGAACTAAAATGGTAATGGATGAAACCGGTTTAGACTATGAAACCGCTAATAAATACTTGCTGGAAAAAGGGAGTGTTAGAAATGCCGTTGATTATTTTAAAAGTCTGAAATAACGCTTAATGCTTAATTTTTTGAATTTTGTAGAAAGTATTTCACTCCTCATTAACGGGGTGTTTGTATACTTTTTTTGGACGATTTTTTTATTTGAAATACATTGAATAAAATTATTTTATGAAATACATTTATACTTTCATCATCTTACTGGGGTTTTTAGGTGTTACTGAAGCTCAACAGAATTTCTGGAAAAAAATTGAAGAAAACCAATTTAGGTCTAAAGGGCCACGTGTTATAGTCCCTAAACAATATGCTGTTTTCGAAATAGATGAACTTAATTTTAAATCGAATTTATTTAAAGCTCCTAATGAGCATTCTGTTCAATTAAAAGAGTCTGATTTTATCTTATATCTCCCAATGCCCGACGGTACTTTACAGAAGTTTAAAGCGGTGGAGTCGCCGGTAATGGCAGATAAGTTAAGTGAAACCTACCCTAATATTAAAACTTATAATGCCTGGGGAATAGACGATGTGTATGCATTTGCTAAGTTAGACTGGAATGATTTTGGATTTCATGGAATGATACGCTCTCCATTAGGTGATGTTTATATTGATCCATTTTCTAATAACGATCGTTCTCATTACATCAGTTATTACAAGCATGATTTTGAAAAACCACTGGAATACAGAGTGTCCGAAGTAGGATTAATCAAAGATAATGAGGATTTACAAAAAACAGACGTCTATTACCAAAACGTTGCAGCAGCATGTATGGGTGCGAGCTTACGTACCTATCGTTTGGCTGTTGCCAATACTTATGAATATGCAACGCGGGCTACCGGAATTAACAACCCAACTAAGTCTCAGGTATTATCCAAAGTGGTAACTACTGTTAATAGGGTAGATGGGGTTTATCAAACCGAAGTTGCTGTTAAATTAGTTTTAATACCTAATGATACATTAATAATTTATAATACCAGTGCCGATCCTTTTAGTGGAAATAACAATGGAAATGTTTTGATAGGCGAGAGCCAAAGCGTTATAAACTCCACCATCGGATCTGCTAATTACGATATTGGTCATACCTTTAGTACCGGTGGTGGAGGTCTGGCTAATTTAGGTTGTGTGTGTAAAAGTACTTCTAAAGCAAGTGGTATTACTGGAAGCCCTAATCCCGTGGGTGATCCTTATGATATTGATTATGTTGCGCACGAAATTGGGCATCAGTTTGGCGGTAACCATACGTTTGCCTCCGAAACGGGTTCATGTAATGGAAATAGAAATACTTCCACCTCTCAAGAACCCGGCAGTGGTGTAACTATTATGGGTTACGCTGGTATTTGCGGCTCTGATAATATTGCAGGAAACAGTATCGCTTATTTTCATCCGGTAAGTTATAACGAAATAGTTAACTACATTACGGTTGGGAGTGGTAAATCATGTCCTGTTGTTACCAACACCGGAAATAACCCTCCGGTAGTTACCGTTGATCCTGTTGTATATACTATACCTATTAAAACATCGTTTACGTTGGAAGGGAAGGCATCTGACCCTGATGGCGATCCGCTTACTTTTTCGTGGGAGGAAATTGACAATGGACCCAGTGCCGGGGGTACTTGGAACTCCGGAAATAAACCTTTCTTTAGATCTTTTGTTCCGGTAACCGACAGCTCCCGTACTTTTCCAAAACGATCTAATCTTTTATTGGGACAGTATACCCCATTAGGGGAAAATTTCCCCACTACAGCTCAAACCTTAAATTTTCAATTAACTGCTCGCGATAATAAGTTAGGGGGTGGTGGTATTTGCGCTGTTACTAAACAATTAAAAGTTGATGCAGCAGGTCCTTTTTGGATTGTAAGCCCCAATTCAACCGGTGTTGTTTATCCCTCGGGTTCAACTCAAACCCTCTCTTGGAGTGTAAACGGAACCGATGCCGGTGTAATTAATTGTGATACTGTAGATATTTATATTTCGTATGATGATGCACTT
>JBIICS010000130.1:0-7794 GCA_044238735.1 Bacteroidia bacterium | reverse complement strand
CCTTAGAGCCCACTTCGGAGAGTACCGTAAATTTTTGAGAAAGTTTATTTATAATCTCGCATTTTACATCATGTTTAAGGGTTATAGAACCATCGGAAACCTCAGTGGTATCAATTTCATAGCGTTTTAAAAAGTCCACGTATTGTTGAAGCATATCCCTAATTAGAAACGATTCAAAAAAAGTTCCACCTAAGTACACCTTTATGTTTGCATCATGATAGACTTTTATTTTTTCTTTTAAATTTTTAGTAAGGTAGGAGGTTCCAAATCCTAATTTTACTAAATCTGTGTATTCTCCAGAAACATCAACAAAATTCTTAGCTTCTTCTAAACTAAGACCTTTGTCCATAACCATCGTTACGCCTTCTTCTCTTTCTTTTTTGGGTCTGTCGGGAATATTTGTAAGATTTAACTTATCCATTTAATTATTCATTTTTTTATAAGAGTCAATTAAATGTAAAACCGTTTGGTTTTCTTTTAACGACGGAAAATATTCAAACAACTCTTCGTACTTGGTAAAATCCATATTTAATGCATGCTCCAATGTACTGTATGCTTCCTTTAAATGCCCACCTTTGTATTGGTATGCCGCCAAGCGATAAGCTAAATCAGCATTTTTTTTATGCACCTCCATCGCCTGCTGCATTACCTCAATAGCCTCTTCAATAAAGCCCATTTCCATTAGAGTGCTGGTATATTCAAGCCATATTTCCTGGTTTAAGGGCTGTAGTTCAATTACTTGTTCGTAAGCCACCTGAGCTTCTTCGAGCCAACCGGTTCGGGCTAATATATCACCGTATATGTACCAAAAATCAGCATTTGCTGGTTCAAGTTCAAGGCCTTTTTTTACATAATTGATAGCCTCTGTACTTCGTTCTAATTCATCCAAAATAACCCCCATACCAATGTAAGGATCAGCTAAATGGTCATCCAGTTTAATGGCCATATTATAGTGGTAAATAGCTTTTTCACGATTTTCTAATTTTTCGTAGCATTCACCAATGTAATAATGCGTAACCGCTTCGGGTTTTTCAAATTCAAAAGTTTTTTCGTAACAATCGATTGCTTTGTTGTATCTACCCAGGTTTGCCAGAGCATTGGCTTTATTGAATAAAGCCGAGGAGAAATCAGGTTCTAGAGCCAATGCATAATCGTATGACTCGAGTGCGTTTTCAAAATCTTTAATCATGCCCTGACTAATTCCTAAATTAAACCAGGCAACTGTATTTAATGGATTCTCCTCCAGAAATTCCTTGTAAAATGAAACAGCATCAGGCGCTTTGCCTAATTGTTCATAGCAAAACGATAATTCGTACAGGGCAATCTCATTTTCCGGATTTAATAGTAATGATTTCTTCAGAAACTCAATAGCTTCCTCGGGTTTATTTTTATTGATGTACTCATATGCAATACTCAGGTACAAAAAATCTTTTTCTTCGCTGTGTTCTGCAGCTTTGTTGTAATATTTAATGGCGTTTTCGTAATCTCCTTTTTGACTGTATATACTGCCTTTAGTCATCAATACTTCCGAATCGTCTGGCTCTACTTGTTCAGCAAAATCAATCATTTCCAAAGCCTTTTCAAACTTGCTTTGCGCGGCCAAAACCTGAGCATGTTTTATATGAAAAACAATTGAAAAGGGGTATTGCGATTTGGCATATTTAATGGCAAAAAGAGCCTTATTTAAATCATTTTCTTCTAAATAAAAATTAATTAGTTCCTCAAATTCCCCGGCATCAAAAAACAATTCTTTTTTATCCTCTAACATTAACTCAAACTTTTTTACAAGCTCAAGCCTTTCGTTAGGGTTAAGGTATTCATTATCAAAATCTTCGTTGTTCATTCGATTATATCCACTAAACACAAATTTAACAAATAACGAGTGTAATTAAGGTTGAAAACAGTAATGTTTTAACCATAATTGTCTTTTTGTGTTGAAAACTAAAAAAAATTGAAAAAATTAAGCCCTATTTATCTTATAAATTTGTAGCCGGAACTAAAATGGAGGCAAAGTGACGTTAATTAAATCAATATCTGGTATCAGAGGAACTATTGGGGGAAAAACAGGAGAAGGATTAAACCCCTTAGATGTTGTAAAATTCACCTCGGCTTATGGCTGTTGGGTAAAAAAGAAAACTAAAAGTGCAACTTATAAAGTAGTTATCGGACGGGATGCGCGTATATCCGGATCTATGGTAACCCACTTGGTAACCGGTACACTAATGGGGCTAGGAATAGATGTTGTGGATTTAGATTTATCCACAACACCAACAGTGGAAGTTGCTGTTCCGCTTGAAAAAGCGCAGGGTGGCATTATTTTAACGGCCAGTCATAACCCCAAGCAATGGAACGCACTTAAATTACTTAATGAAAAAGGTGAATTTATATCGGCAAAAGACGGAGAAGAGGTTCTTGAAATAGCCGAAAAAGGAGATGTCGTGTTTGAAGAAGTGAATAATTTGGGAACCTACATTCGTAACGATAGTTATCTTCAAAAGCATATTGATTTAATTTTAAAATTACCCCTCATTGATGTTGAGGCCATAAAGAGAAGAAAATTTAAGGTAGCTATTGATGCAGTAAATTCAACCGGTGGAATCTATTTACCGGCTCTTTTAGAAGCGCTTGGTGTAGAAACAATTTATGAATTAAATACTGAACCTACCGGACATTTTGCTCATAATCCCGAACCATTACCCGAACATCTAAATGATATTTCTAAATTGGTGGTAAAACAAAAAGCAGATCTTGGCATTGTAGTTGATCCTGATGTTGACCGTTTGGCTCTTATTTGCGAAGATGGAGATATGTTTGGTGAGGAATATACTTTAGTGGCAGTTGCGGATTATGTACTAAAAAATGAGAAAGGAAACACGGTAAGTAATTTGTCCAGCACCCGTGCGCTCCGTGATGTTACTGAAAAAAGTGGAGGTAATTATTTTGCCTCTGCTGTTGGTGAGGTTAATGTTGTTGAAATGATGAAAGAAAACAATGCTGTAATAGGAGGAGAAGGGAATGGCGGAATTATCTATCCTGATTTACATTATGGTCGCGATGCTTTGGTTGGAATTGCTTTGTTTTTAACTCATCTTGCGAAATTTGGGAAAAGTATATCCATGTTAAGGTCTACCTACCCTAAATATCATATTTCTAAAAATAAAATCGAATTAACACCTAAAATTAATGTCGATAAGGTTTTAAAAGAGATTCAAACTAAATACAAAAAACAACCGGTTAATACCGTTGATGGGGTTAAAATCGAGTTTGATAAAGAATGGGTTCATCTTCGTAAGTCTAACACCGAGCCTATAATCAGAATTTATTCTGAAAGTGAAACAAAAGCTACAGCCGATTACCTTGCCCAAAAAATAATTGGCGATATTAAAGAAGTAATTAAAGATCAAATTTAATGAGCTCAACATCTAAGGTGTATTTAGATAATGCTGCCACTACTGCACTGGATAAACAAGTGTTAGAGGCTATGTTGCCAATTATGGAACAACATTTTGGTAATCCATCCTCTATTCATGCTTTTGGTCGTCAAACCCGAACCATACTTGAGTCGGCCCGAAAAACGGTAGCAAAATATTTAAATGCAGCACCGGGTGAAATATTTTTTACATCAGGTGGAACGGAGGCCGATAATATGGCCATACGTTGTGTTGTAGAAGATTTAAAAATAAATCATGCAATTAGCTCTGTTATAGAACATCATGCAGTTCTTCATACCTTAGAGGATTTAGAGAAACAAGGCAAAATAAAACTTTCATTTGTTAATTTAGATGACAGGGGTAATGTAGATTTAAATCATTTGGAAGAGTTATTATCGGCTAACAGCAGAAGTCTGGTTTCTTTGATGCATGCTAATAACGAAATTGGCACTTTGCTTCCAATCGAAAAGGTATCCGAACTTTGTGTAAAATATAATGCGCTCTTTCACTCGGATACGGTTCAAACTATGGGGCACTATAATATCGATACCAAAAAAATCAAAGTCCATTTTTTAACAGGCGCTCCTCATAAGTTTCACGGTCCGAAAGGCGTGGGTTTTTTGTACATTAATTCCGAAGTTAAAATTCATCCCTATATTACAGGTGGTTCTCAAGAGCGAAATATGAGAGGGGGTACCGAAAATGTTTATGGTATTGTTGGATTGGCTAAAGCCCTTCAGATAGCTTACGATCAGTTGGAGGAACATCAAAAACATATTAGAGGGATTAAAAACTATATGATTGAACAATTAGTTCATCATATTGCTGATGTAAAATTTAATGGTGAAGTTGGCGATAATAGTCTTTATACGGTTTTAAATGTTTCTTTTCCTCCTAGTGAAAAAGCAGAGATGTTGCTTTTTAACTTAGATATAAAAGGAATTGCCGTAAGTGGAGGAAGTGCTTGTTCATCGGGCAGTCAAACTGGTTCGCATGTTTTAAGAGGAATTAAGGTTGATATGAACAGGCCCAGTGTTCGTTTCTCATTCTCTAAAAACACTTCTAAAGAGGAAATAGATTATACAATTGAAAAATTAAAAGAATCTTTATTTTAATGAGTCTCCTAACTACTTTTAACATAGCTATCGCTGACCCTAACCTTTTGGTAAGAGAGGGTGTTAAGGCTATTGTTTTAAACACTACTCCTGCTAAGCTGGTGGCAGAGTTTAGCGAGGTTGAGGAGATTAAGAAAGGGCTTAAAAATTTTAAGGTTGATTTATTAATTATTGATTATAATGCGTTTGGCTTAGACGATCGATTTATTGAGAGTTTACGTACCCAAAATAAAGAGTTAAAAATAATGTGTTTAACAAATGAAGTGAGTTCTGTTAAACTGGAGTTAATCATCAGGACGGGTATTAACTCCCATATTTTTAAAGATTGCGACCGAGATGAAATAATAGATTGTGTTACTAAAACGGCTGAGGGTGATAAGTTTTTTTGTGGCAAAGTAATGGAGGCCTTAACCGAGTTGGAAAAGGGTAATAGTACCCACTATTCATGCAAAGGTTTAAGTATAACTCAGCGCGAAGCTGAAATTATCAGTTTAATATCTGAGGGAAAAACCAATAAAGAAATTGCCGATTTATTATTCTTAAGCAGTCATACGATTAATACGCACCGTAAAAAAATCATGTCTAAACTCGGAATAAATAATACTGCAGGTTTAGTGATGTATGCCATTAAAGAAAATTTGGTGAGGGCTTAGTCTTTTGCAAATTCTTTTTCGTAGGCCCCAATTCCAAATAAAGCAAAATCATATTTAACCGGATCATCTGCATTCATTTCTTTTAAACGTGCAGTTATTTCTTCTACAGCTTTTCTGTCGTTTTGATTCCTTTTTAATAAACCTAATTTACGTGAAACGTTACCGGTATGAACATCAAGCGGTAAAAGGAGTTCGGACTTTGAAATGGTTTTCCAGATCCCAAAATCAACCGGACTATTATCACGACAGAACCACCTCAGCATCATGTTTATTCTTTTGGCAGCCGATCCTTTTTGTACATTGGGTAAATGTTTAATGCTTTTTTCGCCGTGTTTGGTGCTTAAAAAAACATCTCTGAAGTTGTCTATTTTTTCGAAGGTATCACTTCCGTGAAAGATTGATTCTAAACTTTCATAACGTGTATAAATTCTGTTTAAAGATCTTATAAAAAAATCGAGATCCTCAAAATTAAAGGTCCGGTGAACAAATTGTTGCAATAATTTAAGTTCGGTTTTTTTACCTTGATAATCGCTAACAAAGGCAATTGGATTGTAATCGAGAATTTCGTTAAGTTTTTTTCCACTCTTTATTATCGACTTACGGTTACCCCAACTAAAAGTAGCGGTAATAAGTCCTGTAATTTCTATGTCCTTTTTTTGTGAATATTGCTTAGGTATTAATATGGGGTCGTCTAAAATAAATGAACTGTTTTCATACTGCTTGGCTTTAAAGTCTAAAAAAGATTTTAATTCATTTTTAGTCATGGTGATATTTTTCTCCTTTAATAATAGTAAAAGCCCTGTAGAGTTGCTCGCAAAAAATTAATCGAACCAATTGATGCGGAAACGTTAGTTTTGATAAACTTAATTTTAGGTTTGCGCGTTGATATACCTCCTGACTAAATCCGTAGGCTCCACCGGTAACAAAAAAAATATGCTTACTGCCACTCGAAGTTATAATGTGCTCTAATTTTTTTGCCAATTCTCTACTCGTAAATTCATGCCCTTTTTCATCCAATAAAATCAAAAAATCGGTGTTTTGAATTTTTGCTAAAATTGATTTTCCTTCTTGTTCTTTAATCAGTACTGAATCTGTTTTTGATTTGTAAGTTATACTTAGATCTTCAATTTCAAAACTATGGTAATACTTAATCCTCGAAAAATAATGGGCAATACCCTCTATAATGTTTTTTTCGTTTGTTTTTCCGATATTTAAGAGTATAAATTTCAATATTTGGTATAGTAATTGTAAATATGAGTGAAAATTTGTTAATTTAACCCTAATATAAAAAAAAATGAAGAAGTCAGTTTTAGTTGCTGTTTTGTGTGTTGTTTTTGGGGGAGTTTTCGCCCTAGATATTATGGAAGAATTAAATGTGGCCTTTAAAAAGGGCGATTATAGAACCTTTTCTAAATATTTTGCAAATAATGTAGAATTGAATATTCCCGGAAATGAAGGACAGTTTTCCAAGGCACAGGCCGAACAAATTTTAAGGGACTTTTTCTATAAAAATCAAACTCGAGATCATGCTATTGCCCATCAGGGCGAGTCTAAAGACGGAGCCCGATATACGATTGGAAATTTAAATACCAGTTCTGGAAATTTCAGAACATATTGTCATATAAAAAAGCAGGGCGATGCTCTCAAAATATATGAGCTTCGTATTGAAAAAGAGTAAAATGGAGGTCGGCAATGCCGGCCTTTTTTCTTATTTTGTACCCTATGATTTCGATTGAAGAATTAATAAAATTGGCTTTTGAGGAAGATGTTGCAGATGGTGATCACACCACACTTGCTACCGTAGAGGAAAATATTATACAAAAAGCGCGCTTATTGGTAAAAGAAGATGGGGTTATAGCCGGCGTTGATATTGCAGTTAAGGTGTTTAATTTTTTCGACCCTCAATTAAATATACAGGTTAATATAAAAGATGGATCGGCTGTTAAAAAAGGTGATGTTGTATTAGAGGTAAAAGGTAAAGCCCGTTCAATTTTAACATCGGAACGATTGGTGTTAAATATAATGCAACGAATGAGTGGTATTGCCACTTATACAGCTACAATTAATGAATTAATTAAAGATACCGGATGTAAATTACTCGATACCCGAAAAACAACACCTAATTTTAGAATATTTGAAAAAGAGGCAGTAAGAATTGGAGGGGGTATAAATCATCGCTTTGGTTTGTATGATATGATATTAATAAAGGATAATCACGTTGATTATTCGGGTGGTATAGAAAAGGCCTTAACTAATACGTTTAGTTATTTAAAAAATAATCAAAAACAACTTAAGATTGAAATTGAGGTGAGAAGTTTGGCGGAGCTGGAACAAGTGTTAAAAATAGGTGGTGTTCATAGGGTTTTATTAGATAATTTTACTCCCGAATTAATTAAGGAGGCAGTAAAATTTGTTAAGCATCACAATCAAATTACGTTGCAGAATATTGATACTGAGGCATCCGGTGGAATTACCTTAAACAATATCCGGCAATATGCTCTGGCAGGTGTAGATTATATTTCGGTGGGTGCTTTAACGCATAGTATAAAAAGTTTAGACTTAAGTTTAAAGGCATACAATGGATAGGTCTAATCC
>JBIICS010000128.1:0-7819 GCA_044238735.1 Bacteroidia bacterium | reverse complement strand
AATTTAAAAGCACATTAGCCGAAGTTCAGTTTGGCCCCTTAAAAGTAGCTGAGGAAATAATGTTCTCGGATGAAACCATGTACGAAATTTATGATTCTTATGGTAACATTGTAAAGAAAGGTACGACTAAAAGAGTTGAAGTTGGTAATCTGCAAAAAGGAATCTATTACCTCAATTACGACAATAAGAGCGATAAATTTATCAAGAAATAATTCAATTTCAATCCTATTTAAAAGCAGCTATTGGGCTGCTTTTTTTTATTAACCAAAACATAATGTTAAAAATTGAACACTTAGGGATAGCAGTTAAAAATTTGGAAGAAAGCAATCAGCTTTTTAGCAAATTATTTGGTAAGAATGCATACAAATTAGAGAAAGTAGAAAGCGAAGGGGTGGCCACCTCTTTTTTTATGATGGGTGAAAGTAAAATTGAATTACTAGAAGCCACCAACCCAAACAGCGCCATTGCTAAATTTATAGAAAAGAAAGGTGAAGGTATTCATCATATAGCCTTTGAGGTAGAAAATATTGAAAAGGAAATTGAACGCCTTAAAAACGAGGGATTTGTTTTTATAGCCGACACCCCTAAAAAGGGAGCAGACAATAAACGGATCTGTTTTTTACATCCAAAATCTACAAATGGAGTGCTGATAGAGTTGTGCGAAGAAATTAAATAATGCTAATTACCTATACATTAATCACCTTTTTTAGCTTTTCCAATATTTGAAAAACAGCCGGACAAACCAAGGTGTTTTTAACAGTTAAATCGAAAAGTTGCTCCATCTTTTTTCGGTTGGTATGTGGATATTCTCGGCAGGCATTGGGTCGAGAATTATAATGGGTACAATAATTATTTTCATCTAAAAAAGGACATGGTGCTTGCTTTAACACGTAATCGCCTTCCTCATCAATTCTTAAATATTTTTCGGTAAAGGCTCCCGGTTTTATCCCACACGAAACAGCCATTCGTTCTATATCACGCGGATAAAATATAGGGCTGGTAGTTTTACAACAATTAGCACAGGCTAGGCAATCCATATTTTCAAATACCTCCTCATGTGCCTCATGAAATAGGTTATCAACATCATTTAGTCTAAACTTTTTAAGATGACTTAAAAGACGGATGTTTTCTTTTTGCTTACCTTTTGCAAGTGCTTTTAATTCTTTAGGATTTATAAACACAATTTTAATTTTATACAAAGTTAAAAAATGGAACAATTCGATTTGGTAATAATTGGTGGTGGTCCGGCAGGGTATGCAGGCGCCATGCGGGCGCTTGACTTTGGTAAAAAAGTACTACTTATAGAAAAAAATAAATTGGGAGGAGCCGGAGTATACAACGGCGTTCTGGCTTCCAAAACCATGTGGGAGTTCTCACAAAAAGTATCCACAATTAAAACGGAAGTTCCTAATTATGAATTCCAATTTAGCGATGTAAAAGAAGTTATAGCAGCTGCATCCTTTGATCGAAAAACACAAATGATGGTTCATTTAAGTATGCTTAAAGAAAACAGAAGCATTAAAGGATCACTAAGTTACGAGAAAGGAATTGGACAAATAATCGATAAAAACATCGTAGAGATTGATAAAGGGGATAAAAAAATGAGAGTTAAAACAGCATACATTCTCCTTTGTACCGGAAGCCGCCCCCGTAAATTACCCAACCTTACTATTGATGAAGAAACGATTTTAACTTCCGATGGAATTCATAAACTGGATCAATTCCCTAAAAGCCTGGTAATATTGGGAGCCGGGGTTATAGGTTGCGAATACGCCACCATTTTTTCAAACTTTGGCAAAACTAAAGTAAACCTGATTGATAAAGCTGATCGTATTTTACCATTCGAAGATAAAGACATTTCCGAAACCGTAACCGAAAACCTGGAACGAAACGGAGCTACCATTCATAAAAATTCATCCTTAGTTAGAATGGAAATTAAAAACGGAAAGGTTGAATACGAATTAAAATACACCGATGGAAGAAAGGAAATTATCAACGTTGATAAAGCAATTGTTTCCGTTGGTCGTATTCCAAATATAGAAGGTTTAGGATTAGAAAAAATTGGGATAAAATTAAAAGAAAATGGAAAGGTATGGGATAACGACACACAAACCTCTATTGCAAATATATTTGTTGCCGGAGACCTATCGAGCGATATTGCTCTAGTAAACATTGCTGAACGCGAGGCACGTCATGCTGTGGTAAGAATGTTTGGACCCCCAGTTAAACCTTTAAACTACAATAACATCTCTACCATTATGTTTTTAAATCCGGAAGTTGCAGCAGTAGGACTTAATGAACAACAAGCCATAGAAAAAGGAATCCCGTTTAAAGTAGCACGACTCGATTACTCAACCGTAGCTAGAGCTATTGCCATGCGTAAAACAAATGGCTTTTTTAAATTACTGGTAAGTAACGATCATGGCATGAGGATAATAGGAATGCGAGCTGTTGGTGAGCATGCCTCTACAGCAATTCAGGCGGTAGCTGTTTTAATGGATATGAACAAAGGTGTTCAGGAATTATCGGTAATGCTACACCCCCACCCTTCAATAATAGAAGGTATACAAGAATGTACGCGTATGCTATTAGGCAAATCTATTTATAAGCCCAGCATATTTAAAGACAAGCTTAAATGCTACAGTTACGAAAATGGTGTATATACCCAAATAAATAATTTATAATTTTTTTACCGTGAAAATTTCTGCAGTAGTTGCTACTTATAACCGCGAGCGCTTTTTACCCGAAGCTTTAGAAGGATTGAGAATCCAAACCCTGGATCCCCAATTTTTTGAAATAATTATTGTAAACAATAATTCGAAAGACCGCACAAAAGAAATTAGTTTAAAGTTTATTAGCGATAACCCTCACCTAAACTGCATTTATGTTGAGGAATACAACCAAGGTTTATCTTTTGGAAGAAACCGTGGAATTGCAGAATCAACTACACCCATTGTTACTTTTATTGATGATGATGCCGTAATAGAAAAACATTTTTTAGAAAAAGCAGTCGAGTATTTAGAAAAATATAAAGAAGCTGCAGCTGTTGGCGGAAAAATTTTTGCCAAATACCTAAATAAAAAACCGGTTTGGATGAGTAAATATATCCAGGCGCTCGTAGGACATGTAGACTATGGCGATATCGGTTTTGAATACCCCATAGGTAAATACCCGTATGGCAGCAACATGACCATTAACAAACAAGCCCTCATTGATGCGGGAATGTTTAATACAGCGCTTGGCCGAATTGGCAGTGGTGGTTTAGGCGGCGAGGAAAAAGATATGTTTGATAAACTAATGGCAGCAGGGCACAAAATTATTTATGTACCGGAATTAATTGTTTACCACAGTGTAGACGACAGCCGTTTAACCAAAGAATACATTCAAAAATTATCTAAAGGAGTTGGTGCCAGTGAAAAACTACGTATGCTACCTAAAGGCTCTAAGGCTGTTTTCAGAAAATTTGTAGAGTATATGTACAAAATGGCTGCAAGTATTATTCTTGCTATTCTATTTACCTTAATGGGCCAGTGGCCCAAAGCATACTACCTGCTATACGTTAGATGGCATGCTACCAAAGGTTTTTTAGAGTATAAGGGTTAATTAGCATCACACAAAGTCATTACGGGTTTAAAACAGGATCTATCATCAGAATAATTCAACTTAAAAAACTCATACTGACTGGCGTTCGTTGGCCGCTATAAGGGCAGATAGAATTTAATTCGTCATCCCGGGCCTAAACTGGCGTCTCCTAAATTTTTAAGACCAACTTGATCGAAGCCTGAGGTTAATTAAACTAACCATTAAAAAGCCTACTTAGTTGGTTACTCGCTGTACAATGCAGTATAAGATTAAGTAGATTAAACTAATCATCCTCGTTTTAACTTTAGCGGTAACGAGTATGGGGCTTAAATAGCGTTTGTAACGCTAATAGTAAATAAAAAAATACATGCGTTTTAAACGCAATTATAAAACGTCCTCGTTGCAAACGAGGACGAGTGTGGGTAAAACCAGAGAAAAGTGCCGGAGATAAATATTAGACTTAAACATTATAGACGCAGATATCTTGTAAAAGTTATCTTATGATGTTCGTTTGCCCTTTATTTCTAAAATTGGCACATTATTCAATACTGAATATATAAATGTATATCCTTTCCCCAATAGTCGGCCTTTTATATACATAAAATCAAAACTACAATTATGGTGAGTTACATCATTAATTCTTATGCGATAACATTCTGCAGAAGGAGAAACAGTATTAGAGTATTCCACTAACCCTTTTTCATTCGTAAATATATACTCTTTACTTTCAATAGTAACATAAACATGCAAAGAAGGGATGGTTATAAAACCATCCCCTTTAAGTTTATCATAAATATTATTAATTAATTCCTTCAATCTTCTCAATAAAGACTAAATAAAAGCATTGTAAACCCTTTCAATATCCTTAAGTACATCTTCCTGAAAGAATTCAGCACAATTGAAAAGATAATCGATATATCGCTCATCGCGCGGGTCAATTAATTTTAAACTACTAATTTTTGGAGAAGAGCCCTCAGTAATTCTAAGACTTAACCGTCCATCGGATTTGCCTTTTGGAAATAACATAATGATATTATTACTTCCCACCTTTACTGAAACACGGGAATTAGATTCAGATATTTCATAACCAGTAAGCCCTTTCGAATTAAAATACATCACCAACGATTCTAATTGTTTTCTAAATAGATCTATTTTACCAAACTGATCAGCCGGTAATTTTTCGGAAAGAGCATTGTTATCAGAACTAACGGAAGGTTTTATAATACCTTTAATTCCAGAAAATAAATGCGACTCCAGACTATTATATTCTGCTATATCGTGTACATTAACTTTATAGGCTCCATAAACTCCATCCTTCCAGTTCTTCCAGCCACCATTATTTGCATTTCCTGATTCGCAAAGCACTTCTATAATTACATGTTTCTGCCTCGGCTTTATAATTAAAAACGCGTGATCATTGTCATCAAATTTTGCTCTTGCAAAAGTCTCGTTAAAATCAAAGATTACTTCTTTATCATTCCAACTTAACGATCCACATTTATCAAAAATTTGTTTTATTACATCCTGAACCTCAGAAGTGATTTTATTTTCTGATAAATATTCTATATATTCATTTAAATTATTCATTGTACTAACTGTTTTAGTTTCTATAATCTCTGTATTAACTGAATTATTATTTTCCTTCACCCCCTTTGTTTTTAGCTGAGTTTCTGAATTAACGATATATTCTTCACCGCACAAATGCGCTATTATTCCATTTATATCTTTGCGGGATATATTTTTAGCATCAAGTTCAGCAGATAACTCCTCAAAATCTATTGTAATAATTTTCTTGCCATTATTAAAAGACACAGATTGATCCATTCCTTTACCACTATAACTTTCCCAACCCTGTATCTTCTCAAAACTTAATTCAATATCTCCATCTATATATTCATAGCCAACAACATTAATAAAATCAAAATTCACTTTAATTTTATTTGTATCAAGTATTCCGGGACCATATTCCAACACGTACTCCTCATTACTTGAAGTATTATATGCCTTTGAATGAACTTCGGTATATAAAATAAAATTACCCTTATCGCTATTTTTAAAAACATAATCTAAATAATTATCAGAACCATAATTACCATAATCCTTAATGTTTTTCGACCAATCTATACTTATAACTTCATTGTCTGGAAGCAACATATTTGTAGCCGGCGCACAAATACCTGTTTCCGTATCAATTATATCATTATATTCATAATATTCATTTTCAAATTCAAATTCATCATTGGAAATCATTTTTAAAATTTCTTCATTGGAAATCTTTCCTGCTTTGATTTCTGAAATATAACATACCTGATCATAAAACAACTTAATTTCACCTGTAATTGGAAAATAAAACAAAGTCGGTTCAGGAACTTTTTCCAATAAACCATATTCACCATTTTCACCATCATCTTGACCATTTTCATTCGAATCTACCAGATATTTTTCTTCAATTTTTTTTGCTTCCAAGACTTTCACTTCATTAACAAATTCTTTTGGCAGCTTCTTAAACAAATTAATATCATTTTTTATAGCTATTGCCCATAAATCAATAATATCAGATGTGCCAAGTTCAATTTTCATCCTGTTTATATTATATGGAGATTTCTCAAGATATCGAATAAGAAAATCCTTATCCTTTAATAAATTAGGATTTGTAACAAGAGCCCCAACTTTTATTAAAACTTCTCTATCTTCTGAAAATAAATTAGAGATAATATTATATAAAAAACTTAATAATAAATGCTCCCTATATTTACCAGAATTACTTTCAATTATAACTTTATTTAAAAAACCCTTATTATTAATGAATTTTTCAGGCAAATCATCAATCAATAAAAACTCTTCTTCATAAACAAAACATGCCAACAATGTTAATTCTTCATTTTTTAACTCATTTGGCAAGTATTTATAATAGGCAGGTTCTGCCAAAATTATATCTCTTAATAACTGATAATTATCTAATGGAAGTAAGTCAACCAAATCAACATCAAAATATCCTTTAGTCATTGCAATCAATGCATAAACATTATTTTGCCGTATATCTTCAGGAAAATATTTAATATAATAGCAATTTAAACTGATAATTCTTTCGAAATTAATTTCATCAGCCAAAAACTCACGAGGACAAAAAACTAGCTGCTCAGGTGTTACTTTTGCAAAATCAAGCACAAATTCAATATCGCTGTACTTTTCTACTGGAAAAAGGTTTTTAATTACCTCAACCGTTTCTTCTTCATTATCATCTTGCTCTTCATCTTCTCCATCCTCGTCGTCTTCTTCCGATTCTTCATCATTAATTAAACTTACTAATTCGTCATCTTCATTTAATTCTTCCTCAGATTCATAACCAAAATCTTCTTGATCATTTTCATCAAGATCGCCTTCCTCAAACTCAATACCCCCATATTCCATTTCATAAAAAACATATTCCTGTTTGCTGGAAGATCCGTCACCTCCATAATAAACAAAGAGATTAGCATCATATCCTTCATTAATCTCTTTAACACCGAGTTTAGTTAAACTAAAACACAATGCCCTCAAAAATTCTTCATAAACCTTTTTATAAGGACATCCTCTTGTTGAAAAACAACCTTCGGGTGCATCAGAAGGATCGTATGATATAAATAAATTCTTATCCTTATCTATCGAACAGAAATTTAACAATAGATGTTGAACATAATCAGAATTGACTTCATCTTTTAATTCTTTTTCATTCAAATTTTGTATAAAATTTTCCTTAACGATGTTTACAAATTCATCTTTAATGTTCTCGTTAAACTTTTTATTTTTAGTTCTAAGTGTGATTGAGAATGTAAATTGATCTACTGGCATTTTGTATTTTTTAATTTTTTAAAAAAGGTTTATCTACTTATTTAAGTATTATAAAAAAGTATGCATTAGATATAGATATTGTGGAAGATTAATCAATCAAAAATTTCGGATATCTTATCATGGTATATTATTTCAAATTATAATTATTTTCTAACATCTTCCTTACAAAAGTATAATTCTCGATAGTTTCAAAATATTTAATAAATTCTTTGTAATCTCTGCAATTTGAATTCATTATTTCATTTGGATTTAATTCAAATAACATTTTATCAAGAATTGGGTATCTTTGGAAAAGTTGGTGCAATGTTATTTTTTCTTCAACATTCGCTTTGCAAACCAATATGCAATCAACTAGAATATCCATAATGAATTTATTGTCAAAATTTGGACTAAATTTTAAAATAGT
>JBIICS010000261.1:0-7852 GCA_044238735.1 Bacteroidia bacterium | reverse complement strand
AAAAAATTACACTTACGCTCTATCATACATGAACTGCTTTGGTTTCTGAAAGGCGATACCAATATTCAATATCTAAAAGAAAATGGCGTAAGTATTTGGGATGAATGGGCTGATGAAAATGGAAATTTAGGACCCGTTTACGGTTATCAATGGAGAAGCTGGCCATCGGCTGATGGACGACACATCGATCAAATTACTGACGTTATTAATGCCCTAAAAAACAATCCGGATTCCAGAAGAATTATAGTAAGTGCTTGGAATGTTGGAGAAATCAGTAAAATGAAATTACCGCCGTGTCATGCTTTCTTCCAGTTTTATGTTGCAGATGGTAAACTCTCCTGCCAACTTTATCAAAGAAGTGCCGATATATTTTTAGGCGTGCCTTTCAACATTGCTTCATACGCACTATTGACCTTGATGGTGGCGCAGGTGTGCGATTTAAAACCAGGCGATTTTGTGCACACCTTTGGAGATGCTCACTTATACTTAAATCATTTAGAACAAACTGAATTGCAATTATCAAGAGAGTTTAGACCATTACCCACCATGAAAATAAATCCGAATGTGAAAAGTATTTTCGATTTTAAATTCGAAGATTTCGAACTCCTTAATTACGATCCGCATCCGCATATAAAAGCGCCGGTGGCTGTATAACTTATAAGTTAAAAGTGGGAAGTTGAGAGTTGAGAGCGGGAAGTTTGGAAATAAGATAAAAGAAAAAAATAAAAAAAATTTGCCTTTGTGCCAATAAAGAAATGATTTGAATGGAATGAAGGAAAATAGATTTAAAAAATCATGGGTTACGAATTATAAATTATCCAATTTGTAATTTGCAACTTCCAATTTTGAAATTAGAAACTAATAAATTAGAAATAACATTAAACGTGAAAAATAAAATTACCATCATTAACATTTCCTCTTCATTAAAAAATAACAGAAATCATTACAACATTATCTTATCAAAAAAAAATAATGAAAGTGATTTAAACTCAAAAAAATCAAGTCTTTTTGCTGAGCAAACTTTAGTTAATTTTAGCGAGAACTAAAAATGAAAATTTCTATAATTGTTGCGGTCGCAAAAAACAATGTTATTGGCAAAGACAACACTCTAGTTTGGGATTTACCAAACGACATGAAATATTTTAAGGAGAAAACCCTGGGTCATTGCATAATAAGCGGTAGAAAAAATTATGAATCTATCCCCACAAAATATCGTCCGTTACCCAACAGAACTAATTTTGTATTAACCCGACAAAAAGAATACAATGCTCCCGGAGCAATAGTTTGCGACAATTTAAACGAAGCAATTAAAAAAGCTGAATCGATGCGAGAAGAAGAGTGTTTTATTATTGGCGGTGGCGAAATTTATAAACAAGCCCTAAGTATTGCCGATATCCTTTATGTAACTCATATAGATCAAGCGTTTGAAGGTGACACCTATTTCCCCGAAATCGGTAAGGAATGGATTTTAATAAATGAAGAAAAACATTTACCAGATAGTAAACATGCCTGTTCCTATTCATTTTGCATCTACAAAAAAACACCTTAAATTAGGGTGCAATTTATAATGAATAAAAAGTTAGCTATTATTATTTTCTCTCTTGTTACATTTTCTTGTAATAAATCTATTCGTGATCAAGATAACAGCATCAGCATGGTTGAGGATTACGCATACAGTGAATTAATTTTTAATGATGCCGTTAATACCGTTGAAAGAGTATTGCTTACTGAGAATGGTTTTTATAAACTAAATAGTAATCCCGAAATACCTTCTTGCGCCATCCTGTCTTCCGACACAACCGTTAGTCCAAAAAAATTAGTAATTAACTACGGCACTTCAGATTGTGCAGATGCCAATGGTTATACTAAAAAAGGAAAAATAAGTTGTTTACAATACGGTAAATTTCAACAACCGGGTAGTCAGCTCCTTATTAATTTTGAAAACTATACGTTTAATGGTGCACTTTTTAATGGGAGCTTAACCATAAAGAACAATGGGAAGAATGGCAAAGGCCTCTATGTTCATAACTTAAGCTTTACTAATGGTTCTATAAAATCAGAAAATAAAACCATTTACTTTAGTGCCTCCAAAACTTATACCTATACCAAAGGAGACATAACAAAAACCTATACCGACGATGAATGGAGCGTAACCGGGAAAGTAAATGGAACTGGGTTTAATGGTGCTCCATTTAATGTTGATATTGACTCTGTATTAATTCTTAATCCCACTTGTAATTATCCACTAACTGGCAAGGCTACGCTTGATGCAGGCGGCAACTTAACAGACCGCTTAATTGATTTCGGTACTGGCAATTGTGACAAAATATTAACTGTAACCGTTAATGGTAAGAGCAAAGAGGTTAGTTTAAAATAAACTCTACTAGATTGTGCATAACAGTTTATTCATATACTCTGCTGAGTGAAGTAAACGCGAACCATACCAGGAAAACAATTCACCATCTACCAGTTTCACTTTAGCATTTGGGCAAATTTGCATTAATTCAATAAAATGTTTTTCGCAAAATGGATAAGGTTCGGAAGACAGAAATAAATATTCGGGATTAAATTCCTGTAATTGCGTAGCCGATATTTCCGGATATCTGCCCTCGAGTTTCAGGGCAATATTATCAAAACCTATATCACTTAATATACTGTTAATGAATGTATCTTTTCCTGCCAGCATCCAGGGCTCGCGCCATATAAAATACGCCAGCTTAGGCTGTTTCTTTAACGGTTTAATATGTTTAAACGACATTTCAATTTCATCTGCAATTAAACTGGCCCTTTCTTGTTTATTTACAATTTCACCCACCGAATGAATCATCGCAAGAGCGTCATTCAGGTCTTTAATATCACTAATCCAAACTGGAAATAAATTTGCTAATTCCTCAATTTCCTCGCGTGTGTTTTCTTCTTTGTTAGCAATAATCAGATCTGGGTTTAAGGATTTAATTTTTTCAATATTCAGCTTTTTAGTCCCTCCTATCCTCGTTTTGGTTTTAAACCATTCCTCGGGATGAATGCAGAATTTTGTAATAGCGATCACCTCTTCGTTTAAACCTAAATCATATAGAAGTTCTGTTTGAGAAGGTACTGTAGAAATTATTCTATTAGGCGGGTAATTAATCCGAATCTGATGATTAAGCTGGTCTACAATAATTTTTTCTTCCATAGACTTAATCTAAGTGCCCAGGACGAGATTCGAACTCGTACGGTTTCCCGCCACCCCCTCAAGATGGTGCGTCTACCAATTTCGCCACCTGGGCAATATAGGTTACAAAAATAAGAATTATTCTAAAACCCTAGGAGAGTTAAATTGTTTCTCAACTAAATTAAAATAAGCCCCCCCTCTTTGGATCAATTCAAGATGTGTCCCCTTTTCAATTAATACCCCCTTATCTAAAACCAAAATTTGATCAACCGACTTAATTGTAGATAGACGATGAGCCACGATTATAGCCGTTCGATTCAGAGTTAAAATCTCCATAGCACGTTGTATCAATTCTTCCGACTCGGAATCGATACTTGATGTAGCTTCATCCAAAATTAAAATTGAAGGATTATGAACATATACCCTTAAAAAAGCAAGCAATTGACGTTGACCAACAGACAATGTAGCTCCTCTTTCCATAACGTTATAGTTATAATTACCGGGTAACTGCATTATAAAATTGTGAATACCGATTAACTTAGCTGCCTCAATTACCCTTGTTTCTAGGATAGAGGAATCACCTAACGTTATATTATTCATAATGGTATCAGAAAAAAGAAAAACATCCTGCAAAACAATTCCAATACTGTTTCGGAGGTGACTTAAATCGAAATCTTCAATTTTAACATCATCGATAAATACGGTTCCTGATTGATATTCATAAAAACGATTAATTAATGAAGTAATACTTGTTTTACCACTACCGGTTGCTCCTACTAGTGCAATCTTTTGTCCGCTTCTAACTTTAAAAGACAAATTTTTAAGTACCCAATTATCTTTTTCGTAAGCAAACCAAACATCTTTAAATTCAATATCTCCTTTAAATTTAGTTGTTAAATTACCTTTATCGCTTATATTTTCATTCGTATCAATTATTTTAAAAACCCTTTCTGAACTTACCATGCCCATTTGAAGAGTATTAAATCTATCCGCCAACATTCTAATTGGTCTGAACATCATGTTTATATACATAATAAAAGCTATTAAATGACCTATACTGATTTTATTTTCCATTACTTGTTCTGCTCCGAACCATACAAGCAAGCCAAGAGATATAGAAGATAAAATTTCTACAATAGGAAAGAAAACCGAATAATGCCATATAGAACGGATGTTGGCTTTGGTATGATCTAAATTTATTTCAGAAAACTTTTTAAGTTCTTCTTGTTCACGATTAAAAATTTGAACTAATTGCATTCCACTTAAATGCTCCTGAACAAATGCATTTAACTTTGCCACTTGATTACGAACGTCTTGAAAGGATTTTTTAACAGCATTTTTAAACCATACAGTTGCTATAATTAATATAGGAACTGTAGAGATGGATACAAGCGCCAATCGCCAATCGGTAAAGAACATTACAAACAACAAAACCGTTAGTTTTAATAAATCACCGATAATAGTTAACAAACCCTGGGAAAAGATATCTGCAATAGCTTCCGTATCGGAAACGGCCCGGGTAACTAATGTACCAACAGCATTTTTATCAAAGTAAGCTAACTTAAAATTAGTAATAGAAGAAAATACCTGTACTCTAATGTCCTTTATAACTTTTTGACCGAGCCACGTTGATAAATAAGAATCTGCGAACTGTAGTAATGTCTCTAACATCAACAAGCCAATCATGCAAAACGTTAATATTACTAATAATTGGAAATCTGATTTAGCAATTGAATGATCGATTGTATATTGCACTAACCAGGGTCTAACGGGAGAAATACCAGCCAGCAATATAGTAGTAAACAATGCCCATGCGAAATTTTGTTTATAGGGCTTTAGATAACTCAAAATTCTATAAAGAACCGCTAAATCAAGAGACTTTTTCCTATCTGTATTCACCCTCTTATTCATTTACAAATATATGATCGGGATAAATTACATCCGACAGGAATAAAGCCTTGGCAGCCACTGATTGTCCGGCCATTGATCTATTCTTACTTTCAAGTATCCTTTTAAAATCATTTATACTCAATTTCTTCTGACCAATTTCAAGGAGGGTACCCACTATGGCTCGAACCATATTTCTGAGAAACCGATTTGCCTTAATAGAAAAAACCAATTGTGTATCTGTTATTCTCTCCCAACAAGCATTTTCAATAGAACACAAAGTAGTTTTTACATCCGTATTGGCTTTACTAAAACAAGCGAAATCGTGCTGTTTAATTAAAATTTCACAAGCCTCATTCATGGTGTCAACATCCAGTAAACCGTATACAAAAAGAGAAGAATCATTACAAAAAACATCTTTAAACTGATGAACGTAATACAGGTAAGTTCTAGAGATGGCATCAAAACGGGCATGAGCATTAGGTAATACCCTTATTATTTTGGAAACTGAAATATCTTCAGGCAACATTCGGTTTATTTTAAAAACAAACTGAGCCTTATCGTTTATTTCAAAAGGAGCATCAAAATGAGCATACATGCACGAAGCATGAACACCTGTATCAGTTCTACCCGCCCCAACAGATTCAATAGTATGTTTTAAAATTAGCGAAATATTAAGGTCTAAAACTTCTTGAACAGTTCTGGCATTAGGCTGTATTTGCCAGCCATGGTAGTGGGAACCATTATAAGAAAACTTAATAAAATATCGATATAGCGGGGAAATATTCATTTATTACTCTCGCTTAGTCTCTTTATTATACTTTTCAGCGGTTATACTCATGTCGTTTTTAGTATAAAAAGTACCATAAGGAGTAATTGTTTTGTAATATTCATCAGCATCATTACCTCGAACCACAACTATTCGAGTTATTTTTTTATTACCATTAACAGTATTTTCTTCCGTAATGCCCTGAGGATATTTTTTAGCTAACTCATGAAGAAATTCCTCTTTCTTTATAATTTCCTTTGATTTATTAGAATTAGCATTTGCATTATGAGATGCTGCTTTTTCCTCAGCTTCAATTAGCTTTCGTTTTCTTGCTTCCTCCTCAGCCTTGCGTTTTGCTTCCTCATCATTACTTCTTTTATTGGCAAATTCCTGAGCAATACGAGTATCCACCTGAGTCATTTTTCCTTTCACCGTTTGATCGTTAGGCTTAATACCCAGAGCTTTATTATAGGCTATTTTTGCTTCGTTATAATTTTTAGCGATCATGAAATCATCTCCCTCTGTTTCAAATTTCTTAAACTCAAGCTCTCGTTTTTCTTTAATTGCATAATCCGAAATTATATCACTACCTGAATTTTTAACTTCATTAGCAACTTTTGACTTAACATCAGTCTCATTTTTCTTTTTTGCTTCGGCTTCTAAACGTGCTTTCTCCGCAGCTTCTGCTTTAGCTTTATCTTCTGCTTCTTTTTTCAGTCTTGCTTCTTCGGCTGCTTTAGCTTTGGCCTCTTCATCTGCTTTCTTTTTTGCTTCGGCTTCTAAACGTGCTTGCTCAGCTGCTGCTGCTTTAGCTTTATCTTCTGCCTCTTTTTTCAGTCTTGCTTCTTCGGCTGCTTTAGCTTTGGCCTCTTCATCTGCTTTCTTTTTTGCTTCGGCTTCTAAACGTGCTTGCTCAGCTGCTGCTGCTTTAGCTTTATCTTCTGCCTCTTTTTTCAGTCTTGCTTCTTCGGTTGCTTTGGCGGCGGCTTCAGCATCTGCTTTCTTTTTCGCTTCGGCTTCTAAACGTGCTTGCTCAGCTGCTGCTGCTTTAGCTTTATCTTCTGCCTCTTTTTTCAGTCTTGCTTCTTCGGCTGCTTTGGCGGCGGCCTCTGCGTCTGCCTTAGCTTTGGCATCAGCTAATGCTTTAGCTTTGGCCTCTTCATCTGCTTTCTTTTTCGCTTCGGCTTCTAGACGTGCTTTCTCTGCAGCTTCTAATTTGGCTCTATCTTCTGCTTCTTTTTTCAATCGTGCTTCTTCGGCTGCTTTGGCGGCGGCTTCAGCATCTGCTTTCTTTTTTGCTTCTGCTTCTAAACGTGCTTGCTCAGCTGCTGCTGCTTTAGCTTTATCTTCTGCCTCTTTTTTCAGTCTTGCTTCTTCGGCTGCTTTGGCTTTGGCGGCAGCCTCTGCGTCTGCCTTAGCTTTGGCATCAGCTAATGCTTTAGCTTTAGCCTCTTCATCTGCTTTCTTTTTCGCTTCGGCTTCTAAACGTGCTTGCTCAGCTGCTTTAGCTTTATCTTCTGCCTCTTTTTTCAATCTTGCTTCTTCGGCTGCTTTGGCGGCGGCTTCAGCATCTGCTTTCTTTTTCGCTTCGGCTTCTAAACGTGCTTTCTCTGCAGCTTCTGCTTTGGCTTTATCTTCTGCCTCTTTTTTCAGTCTTGCTTCTTCGGCTGCTTTAGCTTTGGCGGCAGCCTCTGCGTCTGCCTTAGCTTTGGCATCAGCTAATGCTTTAGCTTTGGCCTCTTCATCTGCTTTCTTTTTTGCTTCGGCTTCTAAACGTGCTTTCTCCGCAGCTTCTGCTTTAGCTTTATCTTCTGCCTCTTTTTTCAATCGTGCTTCTTCGGCTGCTTTGGCGGCGGCTTCAGCATCTGCTTTCTTTTTCGCTTCGGCTTCTAAACGTGCTTTCTCTGCAGCTTCTGCTTTAGCTTTATCTTCTGCCTCTTTTTTCAGTCTTGCTTCTTCGGCTGCTTTAGCTTTGGCGGCAGCCTCTGCGTCTGCCTTAGCTTTGGCATCAGCTAATGCCTTAGCTTTGGCCTCTTCATCTG
>JBIICS010000127.1:0-7869 GCA_044238735.1 Bacteroidia bacterium | reverse complement strand
TCCGAACTATTTCTTTTTCTATAGCCGATGGTCAGTTGCCATCAAACACCGGCGCGGGTTATGTAATACGCCGAATTTTACGTCGCGCCATTCGTTATGGTTATCAATCGCTGGAAATAAGAGAACCTTTTATTTATAGACTGGTGGAAGCACTTAAAAATAACATGAGCGATGCTTTTCCTGAACTTAAAACACAGCAATCGCTAATTGAGAAAGTAATTAAGGAAGAGGAACAATCGTTTTTTAGGACTTTAGAGTCGGGTTTACGCAGATTGGATAACATCTGTAATGATGTTAAGTTAAATAACAAAAAAGTAATAGAAGGAACTGTGGTGTTTGAATTGTATGATACTTATGGTTTTCCTTTGGATTTAACTTCTTTGATAGCCCGTGAAAACGAACTGTCTATTGATGAGAAAGGGTTTAATGAAGAATTAAATAAGCAAAAAGAACGTTCGCGTGCAGCAACCGCTATTGATACGGATGATTGGGTTGTGGTTGCAGATAAAGAAGAAGTGGAGTTTGTTGGTTATGAAAAAACAGAATGTGAAACTCACATCATAAAATACCGCAGAATTAAAGCTAAGGGTAAGGAACAATATCAACTGGTTTTTTCTCCAACTCCTTTTTATGCCGAGAGCGGAGGTCAGGTAGGGGATTTGGGTGTTTTATCTACTCCAAATGAACGCATTGATGTTATTGATACTAAAAAAGAGAATAACTTAATTGTTCACTACACTAACCGTTTGCCTGAAAATATCAGTACAAAATTTACCGCAACTGTTAATGCTGAGAAAAGAAAAAACACAGCCAGCAATCACTCCGCTACACACTTGTTACATGCTGCATTAAGAACTGTTTTGGGCACGCATGTGGAGCAAAAGGGTTCATTGGTTAATGATGAATACTTACGATTCGATTTTTCTCATTTTGCAAAAGTAAGCGATGAAGAGATTGTTAAAATTGAAAGTATAGTGAACGAAAAAATCCGTGAAAACATACATTCTGATATTAGAAGTATGAGTTTGGACGAGGCTAAAAAAACCGGTGCTATGGCCTTATTCGGAGAGAAATATGGCGATACGGTACGTGTGGTTACCTTTGATAAAAACTATTCCATTGAGTTGTGCGGCGGCACTCACGTTAGTGCTTCCGGTCAATTGGGATTCTTTAAAATAATTTCTGAAGGAGCTGTAGCTGCCGGAATTAGGCGTATTGAAGCTATAACAGGTAAAGGGGCAGAGCGTTATATTAATAATCAGCTGAATTTGATCGGAGAGTTAAAAGAAACCTTAAAGAATCCTAAAGATCTTATAAAATCTCTTAACGCCTTAATTGAGCAAAACACACATTTATCTAAACAAATTGAGGATTTACACAAGGAAAAAGCCGGACAGATTAAGCAGGAACTAAAAACAAAAATTAAATCGAATAATGGAATAAACATTATAAGCGACTTAATTAAAATAGACTCGGCAGATGTGGTTAAAGATTTAGCTTTTCAGTTAAAAGGAGAAGTGGATAATTTATTTTTAGTTATTGGAGCTGATGTTAATGGAAAAGCAAACGTAACGGTAATGATTTCCGATAATTTAGTGAAAGAAAAAAATCTTCATGCGGGGAATATTATTAAAGAAATTTCTAAAGAAATTAATGGTGGAGGAGGAGGTCAGGCTTTTTATGCAACTGCCGGAGGAACTAAAACAGAGGGGCTTAAAGGAGCCGTTGATAAAGCTTTGACATTTCTTAATTAAAGGAGGACCTCAATATTTTGGAATACATTTCCTTAAGAATTTTATTAATAGGTATTTAAATCAGAATTAAAGATCAATTAAATTTGATTTGGTATTTTTTTAGTTCGTATTTACCTGTAAAAGTTTAACAATCTATTGTATTGGGCTAATGTCTTTGTTTTGGGATATGCAGGCCACTAAGTTTTATGGTAAGTTCAATCGTGTTAACCTCAATTAAACATTGTTTTTAATAGGCTTTGGGTTAGATTTTAATTTTTTTAATTCGAAATTTAGGCCTAAGAAATTATGTTTTTAATCTACTAATTAATACGGCTTTCTTTCTTTTTTTAAGCGATGTAAATTTTTTTGTTCGTCTAATTTTGACGGTCAAATCTTAAAAAAAATTATCATGATTAAAAAATTACGCGCTTTAACTGCACTTGCATTATTTTCTTTATCGAGTGTTTTTGCTCAATCTAATTTAAATTTTGAGCAATGGACCGGTAATACACCTACCGGATGGACATCTCCTTTGTCACTTTTGGCCGGAGGGTCAGTATCTAAAGAGAGTACAGCTCCCGGAGAGGGAACTGCATCCGCCAAACTTACTACGGTTAGTTGTGCTATATGCGGAATTTTAGGTTTTCCGGACACCATTGGGGGAATTATTCAACAAGAGGTAGCCTTTAATCAGTCTATTACTTCTGTTGATGTGATGTTAAAATCGAATGTGCCGGTAGGCGATACAGCTTCTTTTATCTTACAAGCATACAGTGGTTATGATGCGGCCTTGGGCAGCGGAACACCTGTTGGAATTAGTGGATATAGAATTCCCGGTGGGATAGGGGCTACAAACTGGCAGGTCATCAATTTGCCTTATCAGGTAATTAATTCAAGCTTAACGCTCGATACTATATTAATTGTTGCAGCTTCTAGCGATGGAATTTTCTTTGGTAACCGAGAGGGAGTGTTGGGTAGCTTACTTTATATAGATGCTATTGTAATTAATTCGCCCGTTGGTGCTACAGAGCTTTCTCCTATTACCAAAACTTTTGTTTCTCCAAACCCAGCCGTTTCATCGGTTTCAATTTTTACAAGTAGAGCCAACTTAGGTGCAAATTTAAATATTATAGACGCCCTCGGAAGAATGGTTTACCAGCGTAAAATATCATCTGTTAAAGAAACTTTGGATGTAGTTGATTTTAAAGAAGGAATTTATTTTTACGAAATTGAAAAATTAGATGGAACTAAAGATCTTGGTAAGTTTATTGTAGCTAAATAATCAAACTATTTTCTTTTTTTTAATTAAATCCCACCCCTGGTGGGATTTTTTATTGAATTATTTTTTTCAGGAACCCATGTCCCGCATATACAAACGGAATTAATAAAAGGGCAATTAGTAGTTTGATGGAATAATTAGTTAAGCCCAGGTTTATAAACTGATTAAAAGTTATTTTGCCGGGCAAATAAAAAGCAATACCCAATACAATAAACGAATCTATTAGTTGTGATACACCGGTAGATAGTGTAGCCCTTAAACCAATATACTTGCCCTGTGTTTTGTTTTTTATTTTGGTAAAAACAAACACATCAATTAATTGAGATACCAAAAAGGCAATAATACTACCCACAATAATCCACATCGATTGTCCAAAAACTGCATTGAATTGTTCGTCGCTAACCGGTGAAAATCCGGCTGCATTAACACTCATGGCTGCCAGCAATATTAAGAATGCATATATGATAAGAGAAGCTGTTAAATAGGATAAACGCCTTACTCCTTTTTCTCCATAAAATTCATTTAGTAAATCGGTTGTTAAAAAAACAACAGGCCAGGGAATAATACCAATGCTTAAGGTATACCCGCTTATCTGAATTAATTTTCCTCCAATTAATTCTGCTACAATAGCGTTGGTTATAAAAAATCCGGCTAAGATTAAGAAAACAAAATCTTTCTTGTTGTTAATACTCATAAATAGTTAGTGTCCGCAGTTACAACCGGGTGTTAAATATATTTTAGCCTGGGGGGCTTTTGCTTTTAATTCGGCGTGTTTGTTGTCGGGCATTAAGATGCCGCGCATGTCTATTGTTTTTAAGGATTCGCAGTTGGCAATCTCATCCGGAAAATGATCTAATTCATTACTCCATATATCTAAAAAGCTTAGTTTTTTTAGTTTGCCTATGCTGCGTGGAAGTTCGGTTAATACATTTTGGCTGATGATGAGCTGCTCTAAATTACTTAAATCGCCTATACTTTCCGGGAGTTTTTTAATGTTGTTTTTAGATAAGTTAAGATATCTTAATTTTTTTAATTGTCCTATTTCGTAGGGTATAGATCTGAAACTGTTTTTAGATAAGTTTAAACTTTCCAGGTTTTTAAACTGAAAAACTTCCAACGGAAAATCATCACCTTTTAATCTTTTAAGTTCCAGAACATAAACCAGTTCGGGGTTTTTTAGTGCCTCCTTTAAATCCTTAAACACAAGAGTATCCTGAGCATACAAGAAAATGCTGGATGCGAAAAGTGTTAAGAAAATAACCAATTTTTTCATTTTATCTGATCCAGAATTTCAAGTGCAAATTCTCTGTCTTCCAATAATTGTTTGCGAAGTTTATCGATGCTATCGAATTTCTGTTCTTCTCTAAGTTTATCAATAAAATAAACACTTATTTTTTTATCGTATATGTCTTTACTAAAATTAAAGAGGTGAGCTTCTATGGCCAATGTTTTGCCGTCTACAGTTGGTCTTACGCCAATATTCATCATGCCGGTATAAACGTTTCCGCCTATTTCAGCTTTTATAGCATATACACCATTAGCCGGAATTAGTTTATGTTTATCTTCAATTTTAAGATTAGCTGTAGGAAATCCAATTTCTCTTCCCAGTTTAGAACCTCTGATAACTGTTCCGGTTAAATGGTAAGGATAACCTAAAAAACTATTGGCAGTTTTAATTTCTCCCGCTAATAGTGCGTTTCTTATTTTAGTAGAGCTAACGGCAATGTGATCTACTTCCTGCTTGGGTATTTCCAATACTTCAAAACCGTAAACACTTTCAAATTCCTTTAACTGCTCTAACGAGCCTTCTCGGTTTCTTCCAAAGCGGTGGTCGTAACCAATTATAAGTTTTTTAGTGCCTAACTTATTTACCAATAAGTCTCTAACAAACTCTACGGTACTTAGGCGGCTAAATTCTTTTGTAAAGGGGTGCATAATTAAATAATCTATCCCCGTATTTTCGAATAATTTTATTTTCTCATCCTGATCACTTAAAAGTTTTAAGTCATTATCATCAGGAAAAAGTACCAAGCGCGGATGTGGGCTAAACGTTATAACCACAGTTTCGCCGTTAATTTCTTTTGCCGCTTTTTTTAGTTTTTCAATTATTTGCAAATGACCATAATGTAGGCCATCAAAAGTTCCCAGTGTAACAACAGGGTTGTTGCAGCCAATAAAGTCGTTAATATGGTGAAAGATTCTCAAACTTAATTAAACTTAAATTTCATTAATGCGGCCCGGCACATGAGTAACATAATCATACCGTTTTTAACACGATTGGTCATTTTGGTTTCGCCGTAAACACGTTCGTAATAATGTACCGGTAAATCAATAATTTTAAGGTGTTGCTTTGCAGCGCCAAATATTAATTCATAATCGCCCCAGCGGTCGTCAACTCCCCACGATCCTCTTAATTTTTTTACTTTTTCAAAATCCTTACGCCAGATTACTTTGGTACCGCAAAGGGTGTCTTTAATAGGAGTGCCCAATATATAGGTAAAAGCCATACTAAAGAATTTATTTCCAATAGCGTTAAAGAAAGGCATAGCATTATTGTGCATGGGGTAAACCAATCGCGAACCATTTATAAACTCACCTCTTTTTTTAGCGATGGCTTCATAAAAATATGGAAGCTCTTCGGGTACCACGGTTAAGTCGGCATCCAGTATCATTAAGATATCGCAGGTTGCATGATCGAAGCACGACCAAACATTGTAGGCTTTACATACGCCCGGGCCCGGCACGAGTTTAATATCTTTTTCTGGATACCTAGCCATCATCTCCCTCACTTTATCAGGAGTGCCGTCGGTACTTTTATCGTCGCCAAAAATTATTTCTACGTGCTTGCCCAGCTTAGGAATTCGGGTAACGGCATCTTCAATATTTCCGGCCTCATTGCGGCAAGGGATTACAATGGATACCGAGTATTCCTCGTTTTTGTTTTCCGGAACCAGTCGTGCAACCGATACACGCATCATGGTTAACAGGCGAAACAAAGGAAAACGGGCAACAAATCGGTTTAGTAAATACGAAAGGAGTGGAATGTTAAAGGGAAATAAAATAAAGCTTCGGTTGGTTACTTCTTCATATCCGCTTACTTCCAGAAAGTTGTTAAGGTCATTAAAGGTTATCCAGTTATGAAAGCGCTGCGGAATTTTCATGTTTAGTTTCTCGGCCAGCTTCACAAACGGATTCCATAAATAATTATAGTGGGTAATTACGATGCGGGTATTTTCGTTTACATTTTTTTTAATGGCATCTAATACCGCTTTAATGTCTACTATGTCTTCTATTGAAGATATCAGCACATAGTCAAATATCTCGTTGGTTTGAAGTTCCTCTTCGGGACTTTGGTTTACAAACTGCAATTGTGGGTAGGCACTTTGAGCTTCCTTGATTTGTGCAAACGAATCATCAACGCCAACCCCTACAGATGGTTTTAATTCATTAAGTATATACCCAATGCTGCTTCTGATGTGTAACACTTTGGAGCCCGGGTCTATTATAAACTTTAACGATTTAATCAGTTGCGAATAGTAATACGGATTGGATTTTATCCATTTTATTCGTTTAGGAGTAATTTCGTTGTTTTTCTCCCGGATTTTATTCCTTAATTCATCAAAAAAGGGGTGTTTTATCATGCCTTTAAAATACCTCCAAATGTAATGAATATCTTACCAAGTAATAAAAAAAAGCAGTTGTGTTGTTTTTTTTAGCGTGTGTATTAAAAACCTTATTAATTTTGCTCCTTCTAATTTTTATTTCGTGAGCGATAATTCACAACACAGTCATAGCAGAGTTTCAGCTGCAGGTTTATTAGTAACATTAGGAATTATTTTTGGTGACATAGGTACTTCACCGCTTTATGTGTTAAAGGCCATTGTTGGCGACGCACCCATAAATAAAGATATCGTTTTAGGTGGGGTATCTTGTATTATCTGGACACTAACCCTGCAAACCACAATTAAATATGTTCTTATTACCCTTAACGCAGATAATAAGGGTGAGGGGGGTATTTTTGCTTTGTATACTCTGGTAAAGCGAACAAAGGTTAAATGGTTGCTTTTTCCGGCGCTTATAGGAGGATCGGCAATTTTAGCCGAGGGTATTATCACGCCGCCTATATCAGTATCCTCAGCCATTGAGGGGTTACGCATGATTCCGGCTATGTCTGAAATCAAAACAGTTCCAATCGTAATAGTAATCATTACTTTACTTTTTGCAATTCAGCAGTTTGGAACAAATTCTATTGGTAAGCTTTTTGGTCCCGTAATGTTTGTTTGGTTTAGTATGCTTGGAATTTTGGGCGCTATTGAAATCGCTCAATTACCCGAAGTATTTAAGGCAATAAATCCTTATTATGCTTACAATTTATTGGCAAACACTCCAAACGGTTTCTGGTTGTTGGGAGCTGTTTTTCTATGTACAACCGGAGCAGAGGCCCTGTATAGCGATTTAGGGCATTGCGGAAAACAAAATATACGCGTAAGCTGGTCTTTTGTAAAGTTGATGCTTTTATTAAATTATTTGGGACAATCGGCTTATTTAATAGGACGAGAAGGTGAGCTTCTAAGTGGATCTAATCCATTTTTTGCGGTAATGCCCAATTGGTTTTTGCCTATAGGAATTATAATTGCAACATTAGCTACGATTGTGGCCAGTCAGGCCTTAATTAGCGGTTCTTTTACCCTGGTAAACGAGGCCATGCGTTTAAATTTCTGGCCTAAGGTAAAAATTAAATATCCAACCGATGTTAAGGGACAGCTTTATTTGCCAGCCATAAACTGGATGCTTTATGCTGGTTGTATTATGGTAGTGTTGTATTTTGAGGAGAGTTCGGCAATGGAGGCAGCATAT
>JBIICS010000164.1:0-5786 GCA_044238735.1 Bacteroidia bacterium | reverse complement strand
TCAAAATTCTCTCTTCATTTTATTGCTTCCAGCTTTTGGTGGTTTAATTACAGGTTTAATTACTCACTATTTTTGTAAAGATGCAATAGGTACCGGGGCCGACGAAATGATTGGGGCTTTTCATAATAATGATGGTAAAATATCAACACGAGTACCCATCATTAAAGGTATCGCTACTATTTTTACACTGTCATCCGGCGGGTCTGGGGGTAAGGAAGGACCCTTAGCATTAATTGGTTCGGGTATTGGTGTTTGGGTTGCTAAAATTGGAAATGCCGGAGCTCGTGCTCGCCGAACCTTATTATTGGCGGGTAGTGCAGCCGGATTAGGTGCGGTATTTAAAGCGCCATTGGGTGGTGCATTAACTGCCGCCGAAATGGTATATAAAGAAGATATTGAAAGCGATGCCCTTATACCATGCTTTTTATCGTCGGTGGTAGCCTATTTGGTATATACTTATTATACCGGTACAGATGTATTTATGAATGTAAAAGATATCGCACCACTGGAATTGCCTGAGTTGTTTTTTTATGTTATACTGGGAATACTTTGTTTTTTATTTGGCTTTCTTTTTATAAAAGGATTTAGGGACACCAAGGTATTTATAAATCGAATTAAAATTCATCCGGTTTTAAAACCGGCAATTGGGGGCTTATTGGTGGGAGCTATTTGTCTTGTTTTTTTTGAAGCGGGGGGCACTGGATCAGATTATCTGGAGTCGGTTTATAATGGATTTACCCCTAATTTTTTCTCCAGTCGTTTTTCACCCTGGTGGATGGTATTAAGTTTTTTGGCTATAGCTTTATTAAAAATTGTCACTTCCACGCTTACCATTGGTTCGGGTGGATCTGCCGGTATTTTTGGCCCTTCTTTATTTATTGGGGGGATGTTGGGTGCAGCGGTGGGTATTGCGGCAAAACTTATTTTAACTGGCACAAATGTTCATGTTGGCTCTTATGTGGTAGTGGGTATGGGGGCTTTTTATGCTGGCGTTGCAAATGCGCCAGTTGCCGGTATTGTTATGATCTGTGAGATGACAGGTTCATACATGCTTCTTCCGCCATTAATCATTGTAAGTATTTTTACCTTTATTCTGTCGAAACAAATTTCTTTTTATAGAAATCAGGTTGAGAATCGTTTTAAAAGTCCTGCTCATCATTGGGATATGCGTTTTGATGTAATTGATTCGGTTAAAATTGAAGAAATGAAGAGTCAGCTTCGTCATCTGGCAGAAATAAAAGTTAGCCAAAATCTTCATGATTTAATAGCGGTTTCTCAAAGGATACATGCAAGTGATTTTATAGTTTTTAATGAAAATGGCGTATATGAAGGCATGATTTCTTTAAGGAAAATCGATCAATCCTCGGTAGAGGGAAGATGGGCTTTTGATCATAACTTGAGCCGATTGGTGAATAAAAATATTCCATCTGTTGATAGTTATGAACGTTTGAGCAAAGCATTAAAAGTAATCATGCAATACGATTTTGACAAGGTAGCGGTTACTAAAAACGGTAATTATTTGGGTTATGTTCGGAGCCGTGATATTTTTAACAGCTACAATCAAAAAATGGGCGTAAATAACAATTAGTTGACGAGTACTTATCGTTAAGATTAGCTTACTCTAATTAATTGCCCGGGCACTAAAATCGATTTAGATTTAATCGGCATCCCGTTTAATGATTTTAATTGTGGAATGGTTAATCCATATTTTTGGGAGATAACAGAAAGTGATTCACCTTTTTTTACTTTGTGAAAATTAGCATGAACTGGATAGACCATGAAACCTTTAGTGGTTTTTTTCAATAAAAACTCCTGATCTCGTAAGGTGTTATTATTAAATGAGATAAAATGGGATGGATTTAAAGGTACTCCTTTGTAGCGTATTTCGAAGTGAAGATGAGAGCCAGAGGATCTACCGGAGTTACCTCCTAATCCTATAAGAGTGCCTGATGAAATTTTGTCGCCTGTTTTAACTTTTATTTTGCTTAAATGAGCATAAACAGTTTCTAATCCGTCTCGATGCCTGATTACAACCACATTTCCAAAAGCACCGTATTTTTTGGCAATTCGAACAACACCATCAAAAGAGGCTTTTACAGGATTTCCTTTATTTAAATCTATATCAACTCCTTTATGAAAGTGTTTATCTCTGTATCCATAAGGAGAAGTAATTTCACCGGCAAAGGGCATGCAAAAAGGTTGATTGGTAAAAACAAGAACGGTGCCTGTATCCGATTTTATAATTGAATCGGGAAAGGGATTTATTTTAGAAGTATTCCAACAAGCAAACAGATCCTCATTTGGTGCAGGCAACTCTTTTGTAGTTGAAGTAGGGTTGGAAATACCCTCAGGTATTTCATATTTTAATTTTATTAATCGTTGTAAATCTTCTACCACCCATTTGGGAGGATTTTTTAAACTTAAAACAGAGTCAATTAAAAAAAGAATGCGTTCTTCACTTATTTCAACTTCGTTTTGTGTAGGATTTTCATGACGGTGAAATGCCTTTACATTAAAAAATATAAATAAAGTGAGTATTAAGGTAAATGTGCTTTTGCCAAACATGCCTGCAAATATACCTAAATTCATTTTTTGAATAGTTTTTGCAATAGATAAAAAGCCAAAAAGAATTTAAGGTTTAAATGATTTTTGCATATGAAACCCGAGAATACGATAGCCTTTATTTATCCAAAATTTAATACCAGCCGAATTATTGGTGTAAACATTAAGTTCGGAGGCCTCGCAATTTTCTTTTTCGGCAATAGCGTGTATATGATTTATGAGTAAATCGCCGTATTTTTTATTCCTGAATTCAGGCAGTATCATTACATTATCCGGTTCTAGGTGTTTTCCAACGTATAGTTTATTTAGAAGCCAATACCCCGAAATTCCAATAAGGGTATTGTTAAGATACATCCCTATGCAATGATAATTAATGTTGGACTTTAACTGTTTTAATCGTTCAATTAAAATTTCCTCTTCCGTTTTAGGATTCAACAATTTAATAAATGGAAGAATTACATCTAAATTCTCATTTGCAATTTCTTTAAATACGATCACAACTAGTTGTTTTTAGAGGTTATTAGAGCAAAGGTATTTAATTAAATTTTTTTAAATTAATTAAAGTTTACTTTGCTAAAGCCGTTTTCTTAGTGGGAGTATGGAACTTAACAGGTTCTTTTTTTCAGTGGTAGCGTAACCGTTTTGAGTGGTATGCCTGATATCTTCAATAGAGTAAAAGGATTGAGGTAAAAATTGATTAATGATTTCAATAACTTCTTTAATTTTTTTTCTTTCTACCACCGTAAAGATCATTTTAACAGGTCCTCTTGATCCTTGAGCATCCTGGCAGGTATATCCAAAGCCTTTTTTACTTAATTGCTCGGTAAATTCTTCGGTTTGATTGTTAGCGGTTATAATTCGAATTACTTGTGTACCGAGGGCCAGTTTTTCTTCGATGGTTAAACCGAGGTAAATGCCGGTAGCATATCCACCCGCCCAGCCAACGTAACACATAATATTGTTAAGATTTTTTAAAATCGAACTCACGGCCACTAACCAAATTAATACTTCAAAAAAACCAATAAAGGGTACAATCTTTTTTTTCCCCTTAGAGGCCAAAACATTTCGTAAGGTCCCTAAACTAACATCGCAAGTTCGGGATAAGAAAATGAGTAAAGGAAAAATAATCCAGTTGTATATGGTTTCAAAATCCATCATCAACTAAAAAATAAATCAATGATTACCAATGTTCCAAAAATAACGCTGGCTATACCATTGGTGGTAAAAAAGGCCAGATTAATTTTACTAAGATCGTTTGGTTTAACAATAAGGTGCTGATAGGTGAGTAAAACAGAAAAAATAAGCAAGCCAATTGTAAAAAATAACCCATTTCCAAAAATAAATCCGGCGCTTAATAAACAAAGAAAACTAATGATGTGAAGGAGTTGGGAAAGGCGAAGCGAATTTTTTTTACCTAATTTAACCGGAATGGAATTTAATTTCATTTTAGAATCAAATTCTTCGTCTTGTAAGGCATAAATAATGTCGAATCCCGAAACCCAAAAAAGCACAGCACCTGAATACAAAACTGGAATGATATTGAATTTACCACATACAGCCAAGTATGCACCAACAGGAGCCAGGCTTAAGCCAAGCCCTAAAACCAGGTGACAAAGAGCCGTAAATCGTTTAGTTAAGCTATAACCTAAAATTACCAGCAATGCAACTGGAGATAGATAAAAACATAATTTATTTATAAGGTAGGTTGTAAATACAAATAAAAGACTATTAACGATAACAAAAATAAGGGCCGAATTTGCTTTAATTAATCCGCTTGGTATTTCACGAATTGCTGTTCGGGAGTTAAGTTTATCTATATCTCGATCTATATATCTGTTAAAGGCCATAGCAGAATTTCGAGCAAAAACCATACAGGCTAGCACCTTTGCCAATAAATAAAAATCTATTTTTAAATGAGCACAATTTACTAAGCCAAGCGTAAATCCAATTAATGCAAAAGGTAAAGCAAAAACAGTGTGAGAAAACTTTACAAGGGAGAGGTATTTCTGTATCGAATTCAACTTTTTTTGTTTTAGTTATTTAATATTTCTTAAAATACTTTATGGTTTTCAATAATTGATAATTACATACAACTCTAAACTATTCAATATACCCATCTTTCATTACCAACTTTCGGTCTGCCATATTTGCTAATTCTTCATTGTGAGTTACAATAACAAAGGTTTGATGGTACTGATCTCTTAATTTAAAAAATAAATCATGTAATTCTTTGGCGTTTTTAGAATCTAAATTACCACTGGGCTCGTCGGCTAGAATAATTGCCGGCTCATTAATTAGAGCTCTAGCCACGGCTACCCGTTGTTGTTCTCCTCCTGATAATTCGTTTGGTTTGTGATATAAACGTTCTTTTAGTCCTAAAAACTCTAAATATTCAATTGCTTTTTTTTCTGCCTCTTGTTTTTTTATTCCCTTTATAAATGCCGGTATACAAACATTTTCTAGAGCAGTAAATTCAGGTAATAAGTGATGGAACTGAAAAATGAAACCAATTTTATGGTTTCTGAATAGAGCTAATTTGTCGCCCTTTAAAACCGAAAGGTCTTGATTTTCAATTTTAATGAGTCCTTTGTCGGCCTTATCCAGTGTGCCTAATATTTGAAGAAGGGTAGATTTTCCGGCACCCGATGCCCCAACAATTGTAATGATTTCTCCTTTTTTAATAACGAGCGAAATTCCTTTTAATACGCTTAGGTTTCCGTAAGATTTCTCAATGTTTTCAGCTATTATTAAAGAAGTTGACATTTATTGAAAACTTGTTAGATTAGATATGATTTATAATTGCCTAAAAGTATTACTTTTGAGGCTGAAATTAAAATTTAAACCATGAATATTCACGAATACCAAGGAAAACAAATTCTAAAAAGTTTTGGGGTTGCAATTCAGGAAGGAATTGTTGCCGATACCCCTGAAAATGCTGTAGAGGCTGCAAAGGAACTTCAAAAACAAACAGGAACCGGTTGGTTTGTAGTTAAAGCCCAAATACATGCGGGTGGACGTGGTAAAGGCACAATAAACGAAACAGGTTCTCGTGGTGTTGTTCTGGCAAAATCGATTGATGAAGTTGCTGAAAAGGCAAAAAATATTTTAAAAGGTACTTTAGTTACAATTCAAACCGGGCCATCCGGAAAGCTAGTTAATAAAGTATTAATTGCACAGGATGTTTATTATCCCGGACCAAGCGAAACAAAAGAATTTTATATGAG
>JBIICS010000088.1:0-11689 GCA_044238735.1 Bacteroidia bacterium | reverse complement strand
ATTGACTGTTAATAAAGTGGTAATAATACTATCACATCCACTAACGCTTTGCAAGGTATCCTTGTAAATTCCTGAAGTATTGTAAATGTTGCCATTAAAAGTATATACTTCACCACTACAAATAACCTGTGGATTGCTAGTCGTATTAACCGGATTTACCACTAATTGTGTGCTAACAATACTATCACATCCCGAAATACTCGATAGAGTGTCGCTATAGGTTCCGGATATCGTATAGAAATTACCATTTATAGAGTAAGATGAACCATTGCAGATGGTTTGCGGATTATTTACCGAATAAACAGGATTTATCGTTAACTGGGTGATAATAATGCTGTCGCAACCGTTAATGCTGGCTAGGGTATCATTATAGGTTCCGGAAATTGAGTAAGCATTTCCGTTAAAATTGTATGTTGCGCCCTGACAAATTATTTGTGGGTTGATTATAACATAAACAGGGTTTACGGTTAACTGAGTAACAATGATGCTATCACAACCATTAGCGGTAACAAGCGTATCGTTGTAATTTCCAGTGGACGTATAATTATTTCCATTAAAGGAATAAACATCACCCTGACAAATAATTTGAGGATTATTGTTTGAATATACTGGATTGACTGTTAATAAAGTGGTAATGATACTATCACATCCACTAACGCTTTGCAAGGTATCCTTATATACTCCGCTAGTGTTGTAAATATTCCCATTAATAAAATACGACTCACCGCTGCATATTGTTATAGGATTTGTAAAAGCATAAACATTATTTACTACTAAATTGGTTACAATTATACTGTCGCATCCATTTACAGTTGCCAAGGTATCGAAATAAATACCACTAACATTATATGTATTACCATTTATAAAATAAGAACTGCCTGCGCAAACTTGTTGAGGATTAGAAAACGTGTAAGCATCATTAATAAAAACTGTTGTAGTGTCATTACTTATACACCCGTTACTGTTTGCTGTAAATATATAATGAGTAGTTACAGCAGGAGTAACAATATCAGTTAAACTTGCAGAACCAGAACTCCACGAGTAATTAATTGCATTTGTACTACCTATTAACATTACCGGGGTATTCTTACATGCGGTTTCATCTAATCCGGCATTAACTGTAGGATAATTATTAACTATAACATCTGCAAAAGCTGTGTCCTTACAACCATTAGATGCAGTGCCAATTACTGTATAGGCAGTAGTGGTTAGTGGTGCAACCGAAAGCGAGTTGCCAGTATTTCCCGTATTCCACAGGTAGTTATTAGTACCACTTGCTGATAAGGTTGCAACATCTCCAACACATATTGTATCATTAACAGCCGAAACGGTTGGTTTACTTAAGACATTTACGGTAGATACAGCATTAGCGATACATCCGTTTACATCTGTTCCACTAACCGTATAGGATGTTGTTACAGAAGGAGTAACTACGATGCTGGAACCTGTTTGAGCATTAGACCAAATATAATTTTGAGCGCCTGTAGCACTTAAAGTTGCCGAAGAACCGTTACATACCGTTTCACTTGTAGAGGTAAGCAACGGTAAAGTATTGATGGTCGTATATAAAGTATCCTTGTTTAAACATGCGCTGGGATTCGACTCAGTAACTATTATTCTTCCGGTTCCCGAACCTGTCCATTTTATAACAACGCTGTTTGTATTTTGTCCTGATAAAATAACACCATTTAAAACAGACCAAGAATAGTTATTTCCGAGGATTGAACTAACAGAATATAATCCGGTATCATTTTTACAGAAGGTAGTATTTCCAGAAATTAATGGTTCAGGAGTTGAATTGATATTTATAGTTTTTGATGCAGAGGTAGAACAATTACTTGTGTTTGTCTGTAATACCGTAATTGTTTGCGAACCGGGGTCTAGCCAATTAACTTTAATGCTGTTGGTGTTTTGACCACTTATAATATTTCCACCACTTATCGACCATACATAGGTATTGCCGGTTATTGCCGCCACACTATAGGTAACATTGGAAGCAAACTGACAAGCAGTTGCTGCGCCTACAATAGATGGACTGGGCTTTGGATTTACTATTACCCTAACCACATCGTTGGCTGTACAAGCACCAATGGTGCCGGTTACGGTATAGCTAGTAGTAGTTATCGGAACAACCGAGATGGAAGTTGCTGTTGAACCAGTATTCCAACTAAATGAACTTGCATTTCCACTTACAGAAACAGCTGCTGATTCACCTTTACATATAGTATCGTCAGCACTTGCTATTACCAGCGGCAGAGCGTTAACGGTAACGATTGAAATAGCGGTATCTTTACATCCGGCAGAATTTGTTCCTATAGCTGTATAATTAGTAGTTACTGTTGGCGTTACATTAATGCTTATGGAGCTAGCACCGGTATTCCAGGAAAAAGACTGAGCGCCAGCGGCTGTTAAAGTTGCCGTTGATCCGACACAGATTGAAGGATTATTAATTGTTACCAACGGTTTAGATAACAAGGTTACACTGGCTGTTTTAATACTGCTACATCCATTAGCATTTGTACCGTATACCGTATAATTAGAGGAGACACTTGGTGTAACGGTTATGGCAGAAGTTAGTTGTCCACTATTCCAACTGTAATTTAAGGCACCTGTGGCAGTTAATGTGGCCGGACTGCCTTCGCAAACAGTTTGATTAGCAAGCGCAATAGTTGGCAACGAATTAACCGTAACATTTAGTGTATCCATATTGGAACAAGCTATTGCATTTTTTTGTGAGATGATTACTTTATGAGCACCTGCAGTGGTCCATTTAACCAAAAGTGAATTAGAATATTGACCGCTTAAAATACTTCCCCCACTTACACTCCACGTATAGGTATTACCCCCTGCAGCGTTTACCGTAAATAAACCCGTATCCGAATTACAGAATGTATTATTTCCGATAATTTCTGGTAAGGTATTCGGATTAATTGTAATAGTTTTAGAGGCTGTTTTACTACAAGCACTGCTATTGGTTTGTAAAACACTAACCAGGCCGGTTCCCGAGCTATCCCAGTTTACCCTGATACTATTAGTGTTTTGTCCGCTTATAATAACACCCTTTGTAACGGTCCACAGATAGGTATTAGCCGCTACAGAAGATACGCTATACAATTGATTTCGGGTATATTGACATAAAGTACCCTGTCCGGTAATAGCCGGTGAAGGAGTTGCATTAACTAAAACACCCATAGTTGCGGTAGCGGAGCAACCGTTTACATTTCGTTGAGTTAATGTTATCAATCTGGAGCCAGGAGTAGTAAACCAATTAATTGCAATGGCATTTGTGTTTTGTCCGGTTGCTATAGTTCCACCCGTTACTGACCAAGTATAGGTGTTACCGGCATTAAAAAATGAAGTATACGGATCTAATTGTGTTCCTGCACATACGGTTGTATTTCCGGCTATAGAAGATACAGGCAGAGCGTTAACTAAAACATAGAGAGTATCAAAATTAACACATCCAGCAATAGTATTTCTTCGCTCAATAACTAATTGAGAAGAGCCAAGCGAATTAAAAATAACCGTTGCCGATCGAGTACCTTGTCCCGAAGTTATATTGGCATTTGTTGCATACCACGTATAAGTACTGTTCGATAAGGCTGCAACCGAATATATATTAGAGGAATTTAAACAAACGCTGTTATTACCAGTAATAACCGGATCGGGGTTGGGGTAAGTTTTTACCACAACAATATCTTTATTTGTACAACCGTTAAAGGTTGACGTTACCGTATAATTATTGGTAGTAACCGTTGAATTAGTAAGCGTGCGAGAAAAACGAGGTTGTGCTGATGTTGCGTTGTTTAAAAATGTAGAAGGAGACCATGAATACGTATAGCCTGTTAAAGCAGTGGTTCCAACTATAACCGTATCTTTGGAACATACATTTTTATCGACTCCTGCATTAGTAACAGGTAAAGGTTTTACTTTAACCAAAACCGTATCTCTTTTAATACAAGCATTTTTGGTAACCGACACAACATAACGCCATGTAGTGTCCACTAAACCAAAATTAGAAAGCTGAACTTTTGGATTGGATACCGTTGAACTACTTAAACCAGTTGTTGGTGACCATAAATAGGTTGTGGCAAGGGCACTGGCTGATCCGATGTTATTTTGAGACCCCGAACATACGCTTATATCAGAACCAGCATTAGCAGTATGCGAAGGCTTAACCTTTACAATTAAAGTATCTTTTTTAGAACATCCATTCTTAGTAGCAGTAACGATATAGGAATAACTAACATCGGCGGTTCCAAAATTAGTGAGCAGAAGAGAAGGATTAGATACTGTTGCGCTACTTAATCCGCTGGTAGGCGACCACAAATAGCTGGTACCGCCAGTACTTCCCGAACCAATGATATAAGAATCACCAGAACATGCATACACATCAGATCCTGCGTTAGCAAAAGGCAGCGGATTAACCGTTGCAATTACCGAACTTCTGGCACTTACACACGTATTGGCATCCGTACAACTTACATAATAGGTGGTGGTGGAAGCTATTGAAGGGGTGGTATACGAAGATCCCGTTGCAATTGAAGTCCCGCCGGTTGGCGCTGTAAACCAATCTAAAGTTCCACCTGCACAACCACTGGCCGAAAGGGCTACTGTACCCGTACTGCATCGGCTGGCTCCGGTTGTTGAAGGCGCTGAAGGCAAGGGGTTAACCGTTGCAATTACCGAACTTCTGGCACTTACACACGTATTGGCATCCGTACAACTTACATAATAGGTGGTAGTGGAAGCTATTGAAGGGGTGGTATACGAAGATCCCGTTGCAATTGAAGTCCCGCCGGTTGGCGCTGTAAACCAATCTAAAGTTCCACCTGCACAACCGCTGGCCGAAAGGGCTAATGTACCCGTACTGCATCGGCTGGCAGAGCCCGCAGTAGGAGCAACTGGTAGCGCATTAATTGTAACATCACCTCCATTGTCACTTCCTGTAACTACTGGATCGGATGAAACCACACGAATCCTGTATGCGCTTCCTGCTGCGGTATTGGTAGGTATTGTAGCACTTATACTACCACTGGTAGTTGACGTTAAAGTACCAATGTTTGTTGGCGATACAAAACTTCCACTGGCATCTGATAGTTGAGCGGTAAAGACATTGCCTGAATTAAATGTACCGGTTATTGTAAATGGAACAGAAGTAGAATCTCCTGAACAAAAATTAGTATTTGTTAATGCGGAAGTGGTGATTGTATTTGCTACTGCAAAATAATGGATAGGACCTATATCGGCCTGATTAATCTTAGTGTTTTTATAACTAGCGATAGCGCCTAAGGAATATTGTAATGAAGATGATGGCGCAACATAGCTATTAGCAGTAGAGGCCAGTTGTAAGGGCGCCAATTTCTGTGCAAACGACCATTGAATCAGAAAAATAGCAACAACAAGTATTCTAAACATCAGTAAAATTTTATCTTAAAATCAATACTAAACAACTACTCTGCCAGCACCACCAGAAGATCCGGATGTATAGCCAGTGGTGCCATGCCCCCCCGCACCACCGCCACCTGGTGCAATACCCGAACTAGCTGCAAGGCCGTTTGTTGCGCCCATGCCGCCAGAACCTCCAAAACTGTCACCACCATTATTTGAATAACCACTATTTTTACCTGATACATTAAATAAAGCTGAACTAGTACCCCCAATACCCCATTGAAATGGTGTTACACCAACTGACCATCCACCAGTACCGCCAGTTGCAGTTATTAATGAGCCGAAACTACTGGTACCCCCGCTACCGGCATTTGCAATTGAAGTGCCTGAGACACCACCTGCACCAACAGTAACAGTATATGGCGTACCAGCAGAAACAGTAAAAATTTCTTTAGCATAACCGCCACCTCCACCGCCAAGCGCAGGGTTAGAAACTGAAGTAGATGCAAGACCTCCCCCTCCGCCTCCGCCCCAAACTTCAACCATTATTTTAGTAACACCTAATGGTACAGTAAAGGTATAAGATCCCGTAGCGGCATATACTTGCATATTTGTAAACATTACACCCCCTGTAGAGATTGACTGCCACGAAGCGTTTCCACTAGCATCGGAAGTTAATACTTTTCCATTTCCCTGAGTACCATCTGCAATTTTAATATTACCATTTACATCTAATTTACTCGATGGTGTTGTTGTACCAATACCAACATTTCCTGTGTTTTTATTAAAAACCGCTGTTCCATTTTTTTTCCAAATAGAGGTATCACCTGTAGTTTGAGCAAATAAAGCATAAGGCACGCTCAACAACTGGGTATTACCTGCCAAAACATAAGAAGTTCCACCGGCAGGGTCGTATTCAATTTTCAAAAATTTATTTCCATTACCCCAATCGATAGTGGCAAATGTGCCACTTAAAACACTTCCGGTTCCAATATTAATATTAAACAAACCAAAGGTGTCTGTTAACTGGGTAAAGCGTTCCTGATATAACAATGTACCATTAGCCGTATTATTAATTATACTGGCTCTAATGGCAATTGTGGACTTACTAATAGGGTTCCCATTCGTGCCCCTGGCTAAACCTTGGAAACTGAAACTTTGTGGGGTCTGTGCCCATGCAACAAAATTTACAAAACAGAATAAAAAGATGTAGATTTTTCTCATAGTAAGGGTTTTACGCTTAAAAATGGCTTTTGTTACGATAGGAACTTATATTTTTTCGGTTAATTTTCTTATTACACCCAAGGCAAATCACTTTTTAACGAGAAACCCGATAGTGCTTTGGTGTTATGGCAAAAAGGCCTAAAAATTTGTCAGGATAACATTTGCAAAAACAACAACCAAGAATTTTTCATGCAAAAAAGTGCTTCTCTATACCGCGCTTTAGGAACCTATTATCAAACTAAACAAAATTTAATAGTTTCCGATAACATAGAAGTAGGTATGGGTAATAAAATTCCACTCTGGTTGTTTGGATTTTTATATTAATATTATACATTCAATTGATTGATTTAGTGTTAGTTACTATCAAAAAAACACTTGCATTGCATACCTCTTACGCCATTTTTAATAAAATACCACTGAATAACAAACACATAAAGATTATCTGTTTAGAAACCTAATTCTATAAATAAATATTATTATCCACTGTTAATGTAAACTATTGTTTATTTATTATAAACACTTATCTTTAATAAAAAATTCACAATGGTTAAGAAGTCTGTATTGGTTGAAGTTATTGCTTCACAAAAAAAATCAATCATAAAGGCCAATTTGGGACAATCCAGAAATCTATTAGATAATTTAATTCAAAAACCGGAACACTTTGCCTTAATAATTTCGGGTATTAGGCGTTGCGGAAAAAGCACATTACTTGCGCAATATATTTTAGCAAACATTAAAGAAGCCTTTATTTATTTAAATTTTGATTCTGCTGGTCTTTATACTTTTGAACTAAACGATTTTAAATTGCTTGATGAAATTATAATTGAAAACAAAAGTAAATGGTTAATTTTTGATGAAATACAAATTGTTACTGGTTGGGAAATATATATTAGGAAAAAATTAGACGAGGGTTTTTTTATATTAATAACCGGTTCTAATGCCTCGCTATTAAGTAAAGAACTGGGCACTAAGCTTACAGGCAGGCACATAACAAAGGAGTTGTTCCCTTTTTCATTTTCTGAATTTTGTTCGTTTAAAAAAATACAATCATCAGAAGCCAGTTTAAAACTTTACTTGGAATTAGGTGGTTTCCCGGGATTTTTAAAAACAGATAATTTAGATATCCATACCGCACTTCTCGATGATATTTTATACAGAGATATTGCTGTAAGGCATAATATCCGGGATGTTAAGTCGATTAAACTTCTTTTATTGTATATAGCCTCTAATTGCTCCAAACTTATATCGGCAAATAAATTAAAACAATATATCGGTGTAAAAAGTACTGTAACTGTTTTAGAGTATCTGCATTATTTTGAGGAATCGTATTTAATACAATTGATACCTAAATTTTCATATTCACAAAAAGTACAACTTGTTAATCCTCGCAAAGTATATTTTATAGATAATGGATTACAGCAAGCCATTACAACAAGTTTTAGTAACGATATAGGCCGCAAACTTGAAAATATAGTTTTTTGGGAATTAAGAAAACAAGGTAAAACACTTTACTATTTTAATGAGAATAATAAAGAATGTGATTTTATAGTATACCAAAAAGATCAAATTGAAAACGTAATACAGGTTTGTTTACTATTAAATGCAGAAAACGAACAACGCGAGTTAAACGGATTGCTTGAAGCCATGAATTTTTTTGGACTAAACAGTGGGAAAATTATAACCTTAAGTCAGGAAGATGTTATTAACTTCGAGGGCAAAAGAATTGAAGTTATCTCCGCGTATAATTATTTATCAAAAAAATAGAGCCGCTCATTTGAGTTCAAGTTAATTATACATACTTTTAAATTATAATGCTGCTTGATAGAAAAAATAAATTAGTTATTGTATCCGCATTATTCATTTGCTGTAGTTTTATTTTCAGAAATGCATTTTGTAACGCATTATCCGATACAATTCAACTAAGGATAAATATAGAGCAAGGCAAAAACCTATTTAAAGAAAACCCCGATAGTTCATTTGTGTTATGGCAAAAAGGCCTAAAAATTTGTCAGGATAACATTGGCAAAAACAACAACCAAGAATTTTTCATGCAAAAAAGTGCTTCTCTATACCGCGCTATAGGAACGTATTATCAAACTAAACAAAATTTTAATAGGGCCTTAAACAACTTCCAACAAAGTCTTCAAATTTCAATACAGATCAACTATACAGAAATTATATACAAATGCTATAAAAGTTTAGGTAGTTTATTTGAAAATATCAGTGATCCTAATTGCAAATTAAAATCAGATGTTTGCTTACGCCAATCGCAATTAAAGGCAGAAAATTTTTACAGAAAGGGCTTAGCATTAACTATTAAAAACAATAATCAATCAGAGGCTGCTTCTTTTTATAAACTTATTGCTTACATAAAAATTAATCTTAATCTACCGGATTCCGCATCTGCCTATTTTAATAAAGCGATCACGATTCAAAAATCGTTAAAAGAAAACGAGAGTTTATTAAGCACCTATAATGATTTAATTTATGTTTATCAGGTAAACAGCGATATAGCAAATGCGATAGCTACCTGGAAAAAATATATTATTACAGCAAAAGAATTAAAAGACCCCTCCTCTATAGCCATTGCCTATTTTAACTTAGGTGCCCTTTTTTTTGATAAGGGAAATATTCCACTTGCGCTTGACAACTATTACAATGCACTTAAAATAAGAGAAGAAATTAAAGATAACAATGGTGTTGCTACCCTTTATAACGTTTTGGGGATATTATACAAATCGCAGAATGACCTTAAAAAAGCGTATGATTTCCACGATAAGGCCTTAAAAAAATATCAAAACTTAAACGACAAACAAGGCATTGCCTATACCTTAAATAACATTGGAAATATCTATGATGAATTTGGCGAGAAGGATTGCAAAGGAAATCATAAAGACTGTTTGTATAAGGGACAATTAAAGGCATTAGACTTTTACAAAAAAAGTTTAGTGCTGCTGGAGGAAATAAACGACACTAAAGGCATTGCTTATGCATTAAACAACATTGGTTCTATTTATAGCCAAATAGGCGATCCGGACTGTAAACCTAACGGAAGCAAGAATTGTATTTTAAATGGGCAAAAATTAGCACTCCCTTATTTATTAAAGGGATTAAAATTAAAGGAAGAGTTGGGCGATAAGCAAGGAACAGCCTATTCACTAAATAACATTGGAGAAGTATATTCTAAAATGGGGAACAATCCATTAGCTGCCCAATATTTAAATAAAAGTTTAGAACTGGCTAAAGAACTGGGTTTTCCCGAAAACATCCGAAACTCCAGTGAGCTTCTTTATCTACTTTATAAAAAACAAAACAATTACTTTGAGGCCTTGCAAATGCATGAACTCTTTATTAGCATGCGCGATAGTTTAAATAATTTAAGCACGCAAAAAGAAAGTGTAAAAAAAGAGTTTCAATACCAATACGAAAAGAAAGCAGCTGCCGATAGTATAAAAAACGAACATGAACAAAGCATTAAAAATGCACAAATTGATGCACAAAAAGCGAAGCTTAAGCAAGAACAAACCATGCGCTACGCGCTTTATGGAGGTTTGTTTTTAATGATTTTATTTGCCGGATTTATTTTTAATCGTTTTAAGGTTACTCAAAAACAAAAAAGAATAATTGAACAACAAAAAGGTGAGGTTGAAAACCAAAAAAGAGAAGTTGAAAAACAACACGAAATTGCAGAAAGCAGACGAATAATTGCAGAGGAACAAAAAGAAGTTATTGAGAAACAGAAACACGAGGTTGAAGAAAAACAAAAAGAAATTACAGACTCTATCCATTACGCTTCCCGTATTCAGCGGGCCATGCTTACCAGTAATACCTATATTACCAATGTGCTTGGCGAACAAGGTTCTGAACATTTTTTATTTTATCAGCCCAAAGATATTGTAAGCGGCGATTTTTACTGGGCACTAAGTATACCGCCTGTGCCGGGCTGGGATTTACATACCAACGACACTAAATTTAAAAACAACGAGCCCCAAAGCGATCTATTTTATTTATGCACTGCAGATTCTACCGGACATGGTGTTCCGGGTGCCTTTATGAGCCTACTAAATATTGGTTTTTTAAATGCAGTTATTCTGGAGAAATACATCAAACTACCACACGAAATTTTGGACCATCAGCGCAATGAGATTATTAAAGCACTAAATCCTACCGGCACAGAAAACTCTAAAGACGGCATGGACTGTGTGCTTTACTGTATAGATTATAATAAAATGCTATTACATATTGCGGCCGCCAATAATCCGTTGTGGTTAATTAGAAAGATGGAAGAAGGCGAACACCTAAACGAAGAAGAAAAAATTGAAACCTTTAATCAATATAAATTATTAGAATTTAAACCTAATAAGATGCCGGTGGGATTATCCGGTCAAGAAGAGAAGAAATTTAAAGGCGATATAGTTGAAATTAAAAGAGGGGATATAATTTATACGTTTACCGATGGCTTTGCCGACCAGTTTGGAGGCGAAAAAGGCAAAAAGTTTATGTATAAACCTTTTAAACAATTAATCCTGGCTAATTGCGAAAAATCGATGGAATTACAACAGGAGATTCTTAAAAACACGATTAATAACTGGATGAATAAAGTTGATCAAATAGATGATATATTAGTAATTGGGGTTAAAATATAAACCCTTTCTATCTAATAACTACAGGCATTTCTAATATGTTTTTAAACTCTGCCGAACATTTAAACCCTTTAAATGTTATTAATGTGCAACGTTCTAGTTATTAAAATTATGTCTTCTTAAAAATGAACAATTATTGTAAACTAACCATATTGTCTTTGTTTTCATTTCTTATTTTAAACTGTAAAAGTGAAACCAGCAAAACGTTACTCGAAAAAAAAATAAACACTATGGAAAATAAATTAGATACCGCTACCCTTGGAGCAGGCTGTTTTTGGTGTGTTGAGGCTGTTTTTCAGCAATTAAAAGGAGTAGAAAAAACCATCAGCGGTTACAGCGGAGGAAAAATTAAAAATCCCGCTTATAAAGAAGTGTGCACCGGACAAACCGGTCATGCTGAGGTTATTCAAGTTATATTTAACCCCACCATC
>JBIICS010000068.1:0-15125 GCA_044238735.1 Bacteroidia bacterium | reverse complement strand
AGTCTTTTGGCAAACGCACGATCCCACTACTTTAAACAGACAAGGTGCAGATGTTGGAACTCAATATCGGTCTGTTATTTATTTTCATAACAACGAACAAAAAGAAATAGCCGAGACACTCAAAAATTCTTTAAATAGCGAAAACATATTTGGAAAACCTGTAGTTACCGAAATTAGTGCCTTCACCCAATTTTACCCAGCCGAAGATTATCATCAAAATTATTTCCTCGAAAATGGAGAACAGCCCTATTGCCAGTATGTAATTGTTCCAAAAATGGAGAAGTTTAAAAAGCTTTTCGGCAATAAAATAAAAAACTGATCCTTATCATTTTAAATTGCAAAGTCTACTTTTTTCTTTGTGGTCTAACAAAATTTAAAATGAAAACCAAACTTACTTTATTGGGCAGCATAGTCGGATTAATGATTATGGTTAGCTCTTGTATTAAAACAGAGCATAAAATTAGAATTACCAACAATTTTCCAATGGCTTTAAAAATTGTATGTGGCCCGGCCGATTTTGGCAGCGTACCCAACGGAACAACTACCGAATACAAAATAATACCGGAAGGAAACAATCCACTATCGGGCGATATTAACGGAAATGTTGTTTTGGATGGTGCGGGCAAACACAATTGGACGATTACCATAAGCACGGGCGGAAGTTTCGACATAAAAGAAGACAAATAAATTTGGCGGGTTTCCGGTCTTTTTATATCTTTGTCGACCTAAAAAAATAATTTATTAACAAATTAATTAAAAAATGGCAGTTAAAATCAGATTACAACGTCATGGTAAAAAGCACAATGCTTTTTTCCACATTGTAGCAGCGGATGGTCGTGCACCACGAGATGGAAAATTTATTGAGAAATTGGGGACTTACAACCCAACTAAAAATCCGGCTTTAATCGATATCGATTTCGAAAGAGCTTTGGATTGGGTTTCAAAAGGAGCCGTTCCAACAGAAACGTGTCGCGCCATTTTACGTTACAAAGGCATTCTAATGCGTCATCATTTAAATGGTGGTGTTAGAAAAGGTGCCTTAACGCAAGAGCAAGCAGATGCTAAATTTGAAAAATGGGTAAATGAAAAAACTACTAAGATTGAATCGAAGAAGTCAGGATTATCCAGCAAAGCAATTAATGAGCGTAAATCTCGTTTAGCAGGTGAAACTGCTGCCAAAGAAGCGAGAGCAGCCAAGATTGCGGCTAAAAACGCTCCGGCACCAGTTGAAGCTGAAGCTGCACCGGCAGAAGGTGGCGATTCAGCTGAAGCATAACTATGAATTTAAATCTGCAAAAGGCGGGTTTTATAACTAAACCCCATGGTTTTAAAGGACATTTGCAGGTTAAACTTTTGGAAGAATTAACTTCCGATTGGCATAAGGAACCGGTTTTCTTTGAATTACAAGGGCAGCCGGTTCCTTTTTTTATTGACGATATTTCTAAGAACAAAGGTGATTCCGTGGTTATTCACCTCAAAGGAATTAATACCGAAGCCGAAGCACTTTCATTTAAAGGGAAAGAACTTCTTACCAAAGAAGAATTAATTATAGAATACAACGAACTACCCGATCTTATTGGATGGAAATTTACAGACACTTCATCAGGCAAAGAGGGCGTTGTAGAAGACGTAATGGCAAATACCCATCAAATTATACTTCAAACAAAAGTAGATAACAAAGAAGTACTTATCCCCTTATCCGAAGATTTTATTACAGAAGTAGATGAGGAAAGTAAAAAAATCACATTCGATCTTCCTCCCGGATTAATTGATATTTATCTTAAATAAATTGTACTTTATCTAAATATTCTCTAATTTAGAGTATATTTATTTTTATGCCTGGTGGTAATACCTTTGCATTCAAACATTTTAAAATTGTACAGGATAAATGCGCAATGAAAGTTGGCACCGATGCGGTTTTGCTGGGTGCCTGGGCAAATTGTGCAGATAATCCAACTAAAATTTTAGATATTGGAACCGGAACAGGAGTTATTGCTTTAATGATGGCCCAAAAATATCCTGAAGCTTCGGTAGATGCGATAGACATAGATAACAATGCTTTCATTCAGGCCTGCGAAAATGTAAATTGCTCTCCTTGGAAAGATAATATTACCATTTTCGAGTCTTCATTACAGGAATTTAATGATCAAAAAAAATACAACATTATAGTTAGCAATCCTCCTTATTTTATCAATTCCTCCAAAACCCCTCACGAATCTAGAACAACCGCTCGCCATAACGATTTATTACCCTACGAGGAACTAATTAATGGGGTTATAAAACGACTAGATGAAAAGGGAAGTTTCTTTTTAATTTTACCTCAAAAAGAAGGGGAATTTTTTATAAGCATTGCTGAATCCCAACAATTATTTTTAAATAAACTTACAAGAGTTAAAACTAAACTTAACATGCCTAACTCAAAACGATTGCTGATGCAGTTCGGTTTTGATAGAGCTAATTTTATAGAAGACGAATTGGTGATAGAATCAGAAGACAGGCATCAATATTCTGCAGAATATAAAAATCTAACCAAAGATTTTTATTTAAATTTTTAACCTACTCCAAAAAAAATCCGAATTGTACGCATTAACTTGTATAAGTTAGGTAAAAAAGCATAATAGGTATAATGGCCAAAAATAGTTGGTAAAAGCCTTTAAAGCCAATATTATCGACTAGATTAAATGAGGGCCTAATAACAAAAAGCAATTGGTGAAAAGCTCTAAAACCCATTATCCTATTGGGTTATACCAAAGTATACAGAAAATCGTTTCACTGAACTTTTGGGCAATGGATAACCAAAAAAAAGCCCGCATTATGCGGGCTTAAAATAGCTTAGAATTTCGCTCTTACTTTCTTACGCTTAAACTTACGTTTAGCGCCAGTTAAGTAGTTATACTTAGATTTGTAAAAAGAACTTCGTCCTTTAATTACAAAACTATAGTTTAAATTAGCCATAATGTAATAATCGTCGGTTTTGGATGTCCCTCTTTTTTCTCCTGGAAAATACTGTTGCCCAACGGCCACCGTTTGATCACGAGTTCCGGTAACTTCGGGTCTTCTGTTTGCTAGTTTTATTCCTAATTCTGATCCGATAGCGGCAGAGTCGGCATAAACTGTAGAAATATCATCCAGATAATCAGTAAATGTTTTTCTAAATCCAACTTCCAATCCAACCCGGTGTTTCCTGTTAAAAGTATAATCCATTCCCAGCCCAACCGGTATAGCGGGGTTTATTAAAGGATAAGGCTTAGCCTGACCTTCGGTTCTAAAGTATCTTAAATTATACCAGGGAGCATTGGGATCATTATATGGATACCTGGCTTTAGGATTACTGTAAAAGATGGAAAGTCCGGTATAGGCATAAGCTCTAAAATCAACACGACCTCTCCTGCCAACCCGGGCAAAATCGGGCAATTGAAAGAAATAATACTCGGGAGTAAAGGCCAATTCTATTATATCGTTTCTAAATGAAAGATTTCGACCGGAACGGCCGGGAATAATCGCTACACTATCGGCACCCGATATTCTGGCCCAGTTTAACCCTAATTTTATGCCCCATTTCTTACTTACTTTTTTTCTGGCAAAAGCCCCAACGCAAGGCCTTGTAAAAATGAAACGCATATCCGCCACAGAGGGCCTTGCGTCCATATCATAACCGCCAATCTCACCAACATAATTAGATGCCCCAAGCATTCCTCCATAGTCCCATTTATACTGGGCTTTAAGTACTGAATTACAGCACATAAAGACAATAAGAAGTATGTAAACCCGTAGGCTTATTTTTAGCATAAATGCAAAGTTAGCAAAGTTTTTTACAATGCAAAAACCTTAAAAGACTGCACCATGTGCCCTTTTAAAGCATTTTGGCAAATGGGTATAATTGATGAGTTAAAATTAACTAAAGCTTAAAAAAATGTTAAGATTTTCAGGGTATTAAGGCCAATTTATAAATTTGCAATTGGTAAACGCAGGGTTCTGTATGAAAAAACTAAGATTTGTTTTTATTCTTTTTTTATTAAGTGTACCCGTTTTTTTATTTGGTGGCGATGTAAATTTTGTTGCTCAAACTTCTAAAACCAAAGTTGGCATTGGAGAACAATTTCAGATTACGTTTACCATAAACGCTAGTGGAAGCCAGTTTAAAGCCCCTTCGTTTGATGATTTCCAGTTTTTAGGTGGTCCCAGCCAGTCTACCTCCATGCAAATTATTAACGGCAACATGTCTCAATCGGTATCTTACACCTATTATTTAGCAGGTAAAAAACCCGGTAACTTTGTAATTTCTTCGGCCTCTATTTCGGTAAGCGGAAAAAAATACGAATCCAATAGCATTAAAATTGAAGTAACGAAAGAGCAAGCCGGACAAAATCAGACTCAATCCAACAACAGAAATCCTAATCGTTCGCAACAAAATACTCAACAAGGCATTAGCGAAAAAGAACTGGCTGATAACGTTTTTATTAAAGCAACTACCAATAAAAGTTCTGTTTATCAGGGCGAACAGGTTTATGTTACCTATAAACTTTACCGAAGAATTGATGTATTACAATATCAAATTGATAATCTGCCTAAATACAATGGCTTTTGGAAAGAAGATCTTAAAACCGATAACCAAACCTATACAGAATCGGTAGACGGAATCCAGTATTCGGTTACAGATGTTAAAAGAACTTTATTAATACCACAACGTACCGGAAAATTAGAAATTGATCCGCTTGATATTTCGGTTTTAATACGTTTAAAATCTCGACGCTCCAACAATTTTTTTGATGATGTATTTGGATTTGGATCATACCAAAATTACAACTTACCTCTAAAGTGCAAACCCGTTTCAATTAATGTAAAGTCGTTGCCCGGCAATGCACCGGCTAACTATAGCGGCATTGTGGGAAAATTAAATTTAGAGGCTAAACTTAGCAAAAATAAGGTAGATGCTAACCAAAGTGTTTCCCTTAAGGTAAACGTAAATGGTAAAGGAAACTTAAAGATACTAGAACCCTTTAATCTGGAATTACCCGAAGAGATTGAAGTTTATGATCCTAAAACCACCGAAAACATTAATATTTCGGCAAGTGGCATAAGTGGGAGCAAAGTATTTGAATATTTACTTATTCCCCGTTCTGAGGGTAAGTTTAATATAGAGCCCTTATCTATCAGTTATTTTGATATTGAAAGCGGTACTTACAAGACCGTTACAACTGAATCTTTTGAACTTGATGTTGCTCCCGGAAAAGGAGGACCAACAATCACTACAGGTCCTCAAATTAGCAAAAAAGAAGACCTTAAAATCAAATCGAATGATATTGCATTTATTAAAACAGAAACCAAATTTAAGGACACTGGTAATTTTCTATTTGGCTCTTTTTTACATGTGTTGGCTTGCTTGATAATGATCTCGGGTTCGGGCGCATTGTATTTTTATCAGAAAAGACTGTCTGTATTAAAAAGCGATGTAAAAAATTATCGCCGTTCGCAAGCTCATAAAAACGCTATTCAAAATTTTAAAACAGCAAAAGAAGCTCTTAAAGAAGGCAAATCCGACTTGTTTTATCAAAATATAACCTCAACCCTTTATAATTACATAGGCGACAAGTTTAATACCGGACTGGCTCAAATAAATCTGGATTTAGTTAAAGAAAAATTTAACGAAAAGAAATTACCCGACACAGAATACTTAAACTATAAAAAAATTATTGAATCGTGTGAAATTGCTCGCTTCGCTCCTAGCGCCGTTTCCTTGTCTAAAGAAGAAATTTTAATCGCTGCCGAAAGCATTATTAATCAAATAGATGAAAAACTTTAATTACATGTTTCTGAAATTTCACCCCAAAATGAAGTTACTGATTTTTCTAGTTCTTTCATTTCTTCAAGTATATGCATGGGCTCAGGAAACTGAATTTTCCAAAGCCAACGAACTTTATACAAAAGGAAACTATCAGGACGCGCTACAGCACTATTTAAACATAGAAAAACAAAACAAAGAATCGTTTGAGCTTTATTATAATATTGGCAATTGTTATTACAGACTTAGTGAAATTGCCCCTTCTATTTTATATTTCGAGAAAGCAAGAAAAATAAATCCATTAAACGAAGATTTACTCCAAAATTTAAAACTGGCCTCACTCAAAACAATTGATAGAATAGAAACCAAGGATCCTTTGTTTTTTGAAAAAATTGGCTACAAAATTATAGGATTATTTAGTTCTGATCAGTGGACATGGTTATCCATTTTCTTGTTACTAATTAGCTCCATATTGTTTTATATACTTAATAAGAGCATAAAAAAGCAATCTCTATTTATTGGATTATTATGTACGGGATTATTTTTTGTAATTACTTTCTTTATGGCCTGGCAATCCAAACAAACACAATCAAATAAAAACAGAGCGGTGGTATTTACAAACTCTTTAAATTCGTACAGCGAACCAAACAATAAATCGGCTTTGTTGTTTACCATACACGAAGGCACTATTGTGGAAATAAAAGAAACTAATGGAGATTGGATAAAAATTGAATTGGCCACGGGTGTTAAAGCCTGGGTTCCCTTGCTTTCTATTAGAATTATTTAAAGACTGACAATTTTACTTACACGATTATTTGGCAAAAAAATTGACTATTATTACTAAATTAAATTAACAACTATGTATCCTGAAGCACTCGTAAAACCAATGAAAGCAGAACTTACCGAAGTAGGTTTTAAAGAATTATTAACCCCTGATGCCGTAAAAGAAGCTTTAGCAAAACAAGGCACTACACTTGTAATGATAAATTCAGTGTGTGGTTGCGCAGCAGGAGCTGCCAGACCAGGAGTAAAGAAAGCAGTAAATACCAATAAAAAACCCGATCATTTAACAACGGTATTTGCCGGTTTTGATACCGAGGCTGTGGCAGAAGCTCGTAAACATTTTGCTCCTTACCCTCCAAGCTCTCCTTGCATTGCGCTATTTAAAGATGGCAAATTAGTTCATTTTCTAGAAAGACATCACATTGAAGGGCGCTCTGCAGATATGATTGCTGACAATTTAAGCTCTGCTTTCGAAGAATATTGTTAATAGCTTATTAATTCTTTTATTTTCAACACCCACTTTTTATAGGTGGGTGTTTTTATTTTTGCCTTGTGTTAGTTGGACTTTTCAGAAATACTAAACCCTTTACCGGTTTTTTAATGCTCATTTTTGCTGTTGCATTATGGGTATTTCCATTTATTAAACCCAATATAACACCCTTTGAAAACCTAATGCCAATTTCGCAGTTTGTAAATGACTTCCTAAAGACTAATTTTAAATTTTGGTATTCCTTCTCTCTCCTTTTATTATGTGCCGAAGCCTTTATGCTTTACTTTATTTTTGAGAAGCATGATATATTAACCGGTCGCACCTATTTACCCTCTGTAGTATACATAACATTAATGAGTTGCGCACCTTTACTCACCTCTTTTCATCCTATTTTACTGGCAAATTTTTTTCTTATCTGGGCCCTTGATCCACTTATTAGCTTGTATCGTAATGATGAGGCATATCCCTTAGTTTTTAATATCTCTTTATTGTTTGGATTAGCCTCCATGTGTTATCTGCCAACTATCATACTGTTTCCCATTATATGGATAGGGCTCTTTATTTTTCATCCTTTTAATTTTAGAGAATGGATAATTTCACTAATTGGCATCTCCATCCCTTTCTGGTTTTTGTTTGTTTATTATTTCTGGAATAACGAATTGGAAGATGCCTGGTATAAATCAGTTTTATACCCTTTAATGCACTCTCCGCGCCCTAAACCTATTAAGAATGAAACTATTTATTTGGTTATATCGCTTTTACTTTTAAGCGCATTATCTACCTCTAAAGTATTGGAACATTTAGGGTCTACCTCTGTAAAAACAAGTAAAGTGATGTCTTTTTTGTTTTGGTTTATTGTGTTTGGATTTCTTAGCTCGTTTTTAATCCCCACCTGGACGATTCGTGATTTCACCTTTATGTCAATTCCTTTAGCCGTATTTATTGGCAACTACTTAAACCTGGCTCGTGCAAAATGGCTGGCCGAGTTACTATTTGGCTTTCTTTTATTTGCCTTGTTGTTTCTTAGATTCTCCTGATCTCAGAAAAAGTTAACCAATCCGAAATGGATTTTTGCGGCCCTTAGTAAAACCGGATTATCGAATTGTTTTCCCAATGCATAGTTTATGGAAAAAATGCCCGCTTTTGTTTGAAATGAAATGCCTGCGCCGAAACCAATGGGATAATCTTTTATGTATTTCTCCATACTATTGTTTTCATACCAACCAAAGTCAGAGAAAAAATATACACTCGAATTCTGTTCATATAAAAAACGGTATTCAATTGTATTAATTACAAAAGAAGAGGCATTAATTGATTCTTCATCAAATCCTCTAATGGAAATAAGGCCTCCTATACGGTATAATTCGTTTCTAAATATAGTATTCCCCAATAAGCTTCCACCTTCAGTTGCAATATTTAAAGTGGATTTTTTAAACAAAGGAATAAAAACATCAAATGCCAATTGACCATTGTATTGAACTGAGTTCAGGACTATATTTTCATAAATCTTTTCGTTAAGTACCGGATTCTTATTTATTTTCTTGGAACCGGCAGAGGCCGCACAATTGAATCTGAAACCCTTTCTTGGATTTAACCTATAATCTAATTTTTCTGATTTAAACCCCAAACCATACATGGTATTAGTTATATCAGCAAAATCGGGCAAAACGTTTGCGTTCTTAAAGTTTTGTGGATTTAACAAACTTGTTCTTCTACTCCCTAGTATAACTTTGATAGAATTCCACTGATTAATAAAATAGTTTGCAGAAGCACTATTGGTTAAATCAATAAATGTGGTATCTCGTTTGTAAAGTTTAAATGTATTTTCAAAACCAAACGGAGAGCCGGCAATAAAGGGAAAAGAGAACATTAACTTCAGGTCTTGAGTAAGGGGCTGCATTTTTCTCCAATTTAGTTCCATTTGTTCACCTTGCCCAAAAGAGTTAACCAATCTAATTTGCGCATTCCCTGTTATATTTATTCTTCCGGTTTTATCATCCGGTAAAAAACCTGCAAAACCATCAAACTGATTAGCTACCCTGTTTTCGAGATAATAAATGATCTTAGCCTTGTCTTTAATAAAAACAAGATCTGGTTTTCGGGTAGATTTAATAAAAGATATTTCACTTAACCGATTGGGAAGTGCGTTTATTAGTTCTTCGTTATATAAACTTCCTTGCTTTACACCGGTATAATTATTTAAATAATTTTGGTTAATTCTGCCATTACCTTTAATCAATATACTATCGAACAAAATTAAACTGTTTTGACTTATTTGTAATGAAATTATAATCTCATTTCTCTTTATTAAAGAGCTATCTATCCTTACATCAGTAAATGGGTAACCGTTATTTTGATATTTCTTTAAACAATTGTAAACAATTCTTTCAATATTTAATTGACTACAAGGCTTATTAATATATCTTCTGCCTTTTTTTATCAATTCACTATTAAATTCTGGTAATCCTTTTTGAAACTTTAAACCACTTATGATGTATCTTTCATTTAGATTAAGAATAACCTTGTAATTAGTTAAAATTGTGTCGGCGCTTATTGCTAAATAACCCTCCGCTATTTTTTGTCTTACAAAATCTCCTATCATCAATTTGCTTAAACTATCATTTTGTAAACGATTAATTCGATTAATTACCTTCCTGTCTTTTTTAGATGGGTCTTTAATCTCATAAATGAACTTATTATAAACTTGCGCCCATAGTTTTCCTTCGCCACAAGAAGACAAAAAGAATAAAAAAAATAATATGTATCTATAGTTCAAAATTTAAAATAATTAAATCGGCCCTGTTTGGTTATTTCCAAAACAATTAAATGCATAAAATTACTTTGGCTATAAATTAAGATGGCAATTTATACTCTATATTTTAACAAAAATCAGAAACTTAAAAGTTATTAAAGCAAAAGTCAACCGACTTTTTAAAAATTTATTTCTAATAATTTAACCCGAATATATACCGGATTCTCTGTTTTAAAGACAAAATAACACTATAAATAAGATTTCATGGAACTTTTTTATAAATTTTTTATCATCAGAAGCAAGAAAATATTTGTTTTATAATTAAAAAAGTTAAATTTTTGCATTAAATAATTTTAATTACTTTTATAAACTGAAAATTATCTAAAATCAATGAATAATAAATTAGCCGCCGCCCTTTTAATTGTTTTTATGACAGTAGCCATGTATTCTTGCAAATCTCACGAAAGATGCCCTGCATACGGTAAGGCTAATTCAGAAAATCCTGTTAAAAGAGTTTAAAAATGATTTGGGAAAGTTTGTCTTCCAGTAATGAATTACCGGATACCACTTCCTCTTTCATAATATTTAAACACAGCCCACGTTGTTCCATTAGTAATTTGGCCAAATCCAGATTTGAACGTAATTGGCCCGTAAATCAAAAAACACCGGTTTACTTAATTAACGTTTTAAACCAACGCGAACTTTCCAATCAAATTCAGGATTTTTATGGCATTACCCATCAATCTCCTCAGGTTTTAGTGATTAAAAATGGGGTATGCATTTTAAACGACTCTCATAATGGTATTGACGCCATTAAAGTTATAGATAGTCTTACTTAAAAAACAAACTCAACTATCTGCTTAATTTCCGGACTTAAACTTTTTGCCACGGGGCAATTTAAAGCTGCTTGTTTGATAATTTCCATTTCTTTTTCCGAATAGTTGTTTTTAGGAAAATTAAATTTGATTCCAATTTCCACTACTCTTCTAGGATTTACGCCCATTATTTTAATAATTTCCCAGTTTACGCCGTCTATGTTAAAACCATGGGTTTGGGCTGCAATTCCTGCAATGGTTATCATACAGGATGCCAAGGAAGCACACAATAAATCTGTGGGAGAAAATGCTTCCCCTTTTCCATTATTGTCGGTTGGCGCATCCGTAATAATTCGATTATTACTTTTAATGTGATGCAATTCGGTTCTAAGCGAACCCATGTATTTTCCGGTAATTGAATGCATATTATAATTGGAATTTAATAATTAAAAAGTATTGGTATTTTGTATATTTGTGATAATCAAAGTTAATTTGAAAATCTTATTTTTTATACTACCCTTACTTTTTTTATTTTTTACTGAGGGAAATGCTCAGGTAGAAGATAATTCTGCTGAAGGACTTTACTTTACCAAAGAAAATTCTTTTGGTTTGGTTGCACACACCTCTGGCTGGGGTTTGGAGTATCGCAGCATAACTAACAAAGGTGCTTTTAAGAAAAGAATTAAATCACTCGAATTAGTATCATTAAGACATCCTAAAGAAATAAGAGTAAAAAACGCAGGATTTAGAAACTCTAAAGGTTTTGTATATGGTAAATTATACAATTTGTGGGCTATAAGACCTGGTTTTGGCTTTCAAAAAGTTCTTTATGGCAAAGAAATTAAATCCGCACTTCAAATTAGTAGAATATTTTCAATTGGTCCCTCCTTGTTCTTTTGTAAACCGGTTTATTTGGAAATATCGGTTATTTCAAATGATCCAAATTTTAATGAGTTTGCTACTGTTCGTTACGACCCCGAAGAGCATTCCATTAACGAGATATACGGCAAAGCCCCTTTCTTAGCCGGCCTTGAAAAATCGGTTATTTTACCGGGCATTTTTTTAAAATGGGCTTACCAATTCGATTTTACTCAAGAATCTGACCGAATAAAATATCTTGAAATTGGTAGCTGTATAGATATACAGCCACTAGGAATTCAGCAGATGGCTTTCAACAAAAGGCAATTTGCATTTGTTAACCTCTACCTGAGTTTTGCCTTTGGTAAAAAAATGTACCAATAATAACATGAGTAATTTAATTAACAACGATCAAACAACCCTATCAAAACCCAGAAAACCAGAATGGTTAAGAGTAAAATTACCAACAGGTGAAAATTTCTTAAAAGTTCGCAAACTGGTTGATCAGCATAAGCTGCATACTATATGCGAAAGTGGCAGTTGCCCAAACATGGGAGAATGTTGGGGTGCAGGCACCGCTACTTTTATGATCTTGGGAAATATTTGCACGCGATCGTGTGGTTTTTGCGCTGTTGCAACGGGCCGCCCATTACCCCCAGACCCACATGAGCCCAAAAGAGTGGCCGAATCGGTTAAACTAATGGGAGTTAAACATTGTGTTATAACCTCTGTAGATAGAGATGAGTTAAAAGACGGAGGCTCCATCATTTGGGCCGAAACAGTTAACGAAATAAGAAGAATAAGCCCTGGTACTACCCTAGAAACACTAATACCTGATTTTAAGGGGGAGTGGGAAAACCTGCAAAGAATAATTGATGTTAAACCCGAAATAGTGTCTCATAACATGGAAACGGTTAGGAGACTTACCAAAAAAGTGAGAATACAGGCCAAATACGACAGAAGTTTAGAGGTTTTGCAGAGACTAAAAGAAGGAGGAATTAAAACAAAATCGGGATTGATGCTTGGTTTAGGCGAATCTAAGGAAGAGATTATCGAAACCATAAACGACTTAAGATCAGTAGATTGTGATATTTTAACCTTAGGCCAGTACTTACAACCAACACCCAAACACTTACCGGTAGCCGAATTTATACGACCAGAGGTTTTTGCCGAACTCAAGGAAATTGCCCTGGAAAAGGGATTTAAATTCGTGGAAAGCGGTCCTTTGGTTAGAAGTTCTTATCATGCCGAAAAACACCTATTTTAACATTTTTTAAAATCAAAATATTTTTTACTTTAGCATTCTTAAATCGAACAACTTTTTAAACTATAATATGAAGTCAAAAGTTTTACTAGCAGCGTTAACTTTACTTGCTATCACTAATATTAGTGCACAAGACAGAGCCTTAAGTTTTAATTGGGAATCTGTTGGCCCTACCAATGTTAGTTCCAAATCAAGTTCAATTCTTGTAAGCAAATTAGATCCCGAATCCAAAACCCTAATTTTAGGTTCAGAATCTAACGGAATTTTCAGATCAACCAATAAAGGTTCTAACTGGCAAAAGATAAATGTATCAGGCATGAGTCAATATATATCTGGCTTGCATCAGGCTTCAGATGGAAAAATATTTACAAGCACAGGTATAATCCCAAACTTCACCTCCGCCACAGTCCCGTATCAATATAATAAAGCTGGAAACGGAATTTGGGTATCATCTGATGGTGGCTTAACCTACACTCAATTAAGTAGCACAATCCCTTCTTCAATCTCACCGAATGATAAATGGGCATCCATCAATAAAGTTATAACTGACCCCGCTAATTCTTCGAAAATTTATGCTGGCACCAATACCGGATTTCAACTTTCATCAGATGGTGGAAACACATGGTCTGATCCAATTGGGCTTACTCTCCCTGTAAGTGATATAGATGTTGGGAATAATGGGCAATTAATTGTTTCATACATTACCGGCGATGCTAAAGTTTCTCTTGACGGGGGCTTAACTTATACAACAATAATAGGAACAAACGCCGGCCAAATTGCTGACGCCAATAATTCAAAAACTGAATTTGCAATATCCTCAGCTAACAACAATTTTGTTTACGCATGCGCAATTAAATCTGATGGATTTATTTCAGGTATTTACAAATCTTCCGATAAAGGTCTTACCTGGACTTTATTCACAAATGGATCAACTTTTTTTGCCGAAGCTTTAAGTGGATCTGGTTTATCAAATTCTTTTTTTGAAGTAATACCGGGTGAAACAGACCGATTAGTTTTAGCGGGCTCGTTTCTATACACTTATTCCCCTTCTGAAAGCTGGATAAGACGTTTGTCAAGATCTTATGGTGGATTTGTATCAGCAGCTTGGGACCCTAAAAATAAAGATAATTTTTATGTAACTACCAATTCTGGTGTATATAGAACTTACACGGGGGTTTATCAAATTTCAAGCATGCAAAGCATCAATGCTGGAATTTCCTCTCCCGATATCTCTCATCTAGAATATTCTGCTCAATACACTTCTCTAGTTCCTGCACAAGTAAATTTCAGATTTACTCCAAGAAAAGATACCACATACAGTTTCACCATAAATCAAAAAATAAATTCAAATGGTGATTCTTCTGTTTTAACCTTCAGTTACAAATCAGTTGCATCCTCAAATAATGAAACTGAAATTAAAACTAATTTCTTAAATCAAATAACAGCGGCTGTTAATGCAGGAAACTTATTTGTAACTGTAGACACATCAGACCAAGTAGCTGGTGACTTAAGAATTTTAATTACGGCATTTAAAACACAACCCGAATTTATTGTTAGAGGTTTTAGAAATCTAGTGGGCGATTTTACCAGAGTTACCTATGCATCCTCTAACCCCACATTATTTGCCACCACTCAATTTGCCGGCGCTTATTATTTAGATAATCTATCCATTGGAAATAAAATAGGTAAAAGCTTAAATACTGGTGCCTCAATTTCAGGAATTCTTGCCGGAATTTCCAAAACCATTTTCGATGCAGGTACTTATGGTGAAGTTTCTGTTTCTGCAGATTTAGGTGAAAATTGGTCGGGCGGAGAAAATGTTTTAAGCGGTGCTTTATGGTCTGTAGGTGAGAATTTCGTTGGAACAGCTACATTTTCTAATACTAAAACGCCTATTACTTATTCAGAAAAACAAAATTCAGATTTTACTTTTACTCAAAGAATGGCTATTGGATCTAATGTAGAATATGGAACTGCTACAAATACAACTATAACTCAAAACAAACCAACAGTATGGGTGTCTAAAACTCCTTTAAACGGGGTCCCAACTTGGTTGCGTGTTGCAGGTAATAATTATTCCAAACCAGATAAGTTAATTGGTATTCCAATAGAATTAAAATTTACCCATAACCAAGATTACTTATTTGTAAGTACTAATGATGGGACCAACACCTTTTTATACAGGGTGTCAATACCAAACAATCTTATAAAAGATTCGGTAATTGCCGCCTATAACTCTCCCTCCAATTTAGATCCACAAGGTGTTCCTATTAGATCTCTAAGCCAAATGGACTCCCTTTTTACTGATATTCGTTCTAACAAAACTTTAGTTAGAGTTAATAAAATAGGGAATTTTGGTTCAAGAAGTATTACAAGTCTAA
>JBIICS010000126.1:0-7959 GCA_044238735.1 Bacteroidia bacterium | reverse complement strand
TGCCATAGATGCTATAGCCTGTGCGCCTCCTGCTTTAATAATTTTAGTAATGCCTACCAATTGTGCTGTATATAATATAGCAGGATTAATGTTGCCATTACGGTCAGGTGGTGTACATAATACAATCTCTTTACATCCGGCAATTTTAGCCGGAACACCTAACATTAAAATGGTAGAGAATAGGGGAGCACTTCCACCGGGAATGTAGAAACCAACTTTCTCGATACCTATATTTTTTCTCCAGCAAAAAACTCCGGGTGTAGTTTCAATTTTAATCGGTTCTGATTGCTGAGAAGAATGAAATTTTTCAATGTTTTGTTTAGCTTTTTGTATGGCCTGTTTTAAATCTTCACTTATTAATAAAGATGCTTTTTCAATTTCTTCTTTACTTACCAATAAGCTTTTTAGTTCAACCTTATCAAATTTAGCGGCATATTCCAATAATGCTTTATCCCCATTTAGCTTTACGTTATCAATAATAGATTGAATAGTTCCGCTTAAGTCGTTTTCATTCAGACGAGGACGTTCGCACAGTTGATCAAATTGGTTTGAATCCGGATTTTGAATAATGCTTAACATCAGGCAATCATTTTTTCAATGGGTACAACTAATATTCCTTCTGCACCAGCCGACTTTAGATTTTCGATAATTTCCCAGAAATCATTTTCGTTAATTACAGAGTGCAATGAGCTCCAACCTTCTTTAGCAAGAGGTAAAATAGTAGGACTCTTTATTCCGGGTAAAAATTTGATGATGTCTTGGATTTTATTATTTGGCGCATTTAACAAGATATATTTGCTGTTTTTGGCATTTCGTGTCGCGTTAATTCTAAAAATAAGTTTTTCCAATAAACGTTTCTGCTCGGATCCAATAGATGGATTAGATACTAGAACTGCCTCTGAAGAAATTACTTTTTCAACTTCCTTCAAACCGTTTGTTAAAAGTGTTGAACCACTGCTTACCAGGTCGCAAATAGCATCGGCTAATCCTATACTTGGGGCAATTTCTACCGAACCACTAATTTCCTCTATTTTGGCATTAACTTTTTTTTCTTTCAGGTAGTTTTCTAAAATTACCGGATACGAAGTTGCGATTCTTTTTCCGTCAAGTGATTGAATGCTTTCATATGTTTTTTCGCGAGGTATAGCTAATGATAGTCGGCATTTGCCAAACCCCAATTTGTATGCAACATCTACTTTTTTTGCTTTCTCAAGTAAAACATTTTCACCAACAATACCAATATCGGCAACCCCATCGGCCACATATTGCGGGATATCATCATCACGCAAGAATAAAACCTCCATTGGGAAGTTTCCAGCCTCGGCTTTTAATTTTCCTAATCCATTATTAATTTCTATACCGCACTCTTTTAAGAGCTTTATGGAGTCTTCACTGAGTCTCCCCGATTTTTGAATGGCTAATTTTATTTTCATTTTTCTATTTTTTATGAAGCAAAAAAAAAGCTTACCGTTTAGGTAAGCTTTTTAATATTGGTTTAGCAATTAATTTTAAACAATACCAACCACGCCTACCTTTTTGGGGTAAAAGCTATGATGATGATGGGTGCTGCTTAAAATCATGACGCAAAAATATATTTTTTTTCATAGTTACGGTAGTGCTGGCACCTCTTTTATTTTTAGAAAGCCCTATTCGTTTTTTCTTAAAAAGAATAGTCCGGCAAAGGTAATCAATCCATTTGCAATAAGTAATTCAAACCCAAATTTATAACCATAAAATAATACCGCTGAATATTCATTAAGAAAAAAACAAATAACTGGAGACAAAAGGCAAACTAAAGGAACCATGCGATCTTTTACCTTAAATTTTGTAAATAAACCAAATGCGAACAAGCCAAGTAAGGGTCCGTAGGTATAACCGGCTACCGTAAAAAGTTTGCCAATAACTGCTTCATTGTTAATTGCTTTAAAAATCACAATAACTACCAGTAGGAGGGCCGCAAATGAAAAATGAACCAAATAGCGCTTTTTCTTTTGTTCGTAAGAATCGGCCTTTTTATCCATTCCTAAAAAATCAACACAAAAACTGGTAGTTAAGCTGGTTAAGGCACCATCGGCAGAAGGGTAGGCGGCGGAAATTAAACCAATAATAAAGACTAATCCTGCAATCGGACCTAAATATTTTATTGCAATCATAGGAAATAAATCATCTGTTTTAGCAGGTATTTCTATGCCTTTGGCTTTTGCATACATATAAAGAGTTGCACCTAAAGCAAGAAACATCAGATTGATAAAAATTAGGACCGTTGCAAATGAAAGCATGTTTTTTTGGGCTTCTTTAAGGTTTTTACAGCTCAGATTTTTTTGCATCATTTCCTGGTCAAGTCCGGTCATGGTGATGGTGATAAACATTCCGGCTAAAAATTGTTTGGCAAAATGTCGTTTATCGTCTCCTCCTGTAAAAATTAGTTGAGAATACTCGCTATTCTTGATATTACTAATTAAATCGCCTACGCTAAAATTTAATTCTTTAGAGATAAGATAAACACTTAAAAATACGCCCAGAAGCATAAAAGTGGTTTGAAGCGTATCTGTCCAAACAATAGTTTTTATTCCCCCTTCAAATGTATATAAGATAATAAGGGCTATAAAAATTAGAACACTTACCCAAAATGGAATACCCCATTGCTCAAAAACAAAAAGTTGCAAAACGTTAATTACCAAAAACATTCTGAAAGAAGCACCAATAGTACGAGAAAGTATAAAAAAGAACGCTCCGGTTTTATAACTCCAGAAACCAAAACGCTCTTCCAGGTAACTGTAAATGGAGGTTAGCTGCATTTTATAATAAAGTGGTAATAGAACTCCTGTTATAACGAGGTAACCGGCAAAATAACCCAGAACCATTATTAAATAAGAGAACTGAGTTTTTCCAACCCAACCGGGAACCGACATAAAAGTAACTCCGGATAATGAAGCGCCAATCATTCCATAAGCTACCACATACCAAGGCGAATTTTTATTTCCTAAAAAATAAGAGCTATTGTTTGCGTTGCGACTGGTAAGCCAGGTTATAAAGAATAGTAAGGCTGAATAAATTATAAAACAGGTAAAGATTATGCTGGCACTCATGTTTAGAGTATTTAAAAGCAAGAATAAGCATTAGAAAAATAGTTTTTTAAAAGGAATTAAATTGTTTGTTAAAAACAGAATGTTAATACCTTTTGGGGTTTTAGAAGGCTTAATTATAAGAGAACTGAGCGCTAGTTAAAGTAAGACTTTCACAAGCAAGTGAAATCAATATCTAAAAGACCTATGTGTTTAAATTAAAAAAGTTATAATTTATTAATTCAAAAATTTGATTAATTAACCTCCAACTCATAAATTAAGGTTGAAAAAGGAGGGATTATTCCGGTGCTTGATCCTGAAGGACCATAGGCTAAATGGGAGGGTACAAGAATAGTGGCTTTACCCCCTTGTTTTAAACGTCCCAAAATTATTTCAATTCCTTTTACTACTTGTCCACTTTGTCCGGGAAAGTACTCCAGTTTTTGATTTGGGCTACAGGTGTTTTCAACCTCTTTTCCATCTATTAAATATCCTTTAATAGATAAAAAAACACTCGCTAAGTCGTAAATGTGTTTGCCATTTCCTTTGTTTAGTGATAAAATATAGATGCCAGTGCTATCAATAGGGGAGGTAATTTTTTTCTTATTAAAATAGTCTTTTAATTTTTGATCTTCAATTTGCATTAGCTCTGCCGACCAACGCTTAAATTGAGCACGATCAAATTCAAGTTGCTTAGCTGTTTTATGTTTTAGCATTTTAGCAAAAACGTATAAAAGCGATCCTGGTTTTATGTTTCGGGGTAATTGAATGTTAAATGATTGACCATATAAACTATCTGCAGTGATAATAAAATGAGTACTATCTCCTTCAACCATTGTTAATAGAGATTTTTCAAACATATTCTGGTAGCTATCATCACTTAAATAAAAGCCGATTGCGCCAGTACCGGTTCCATTATCAGAATCAAAATAAACATTACCTAAAGTGTCAGTAAAAACAACCAACATATAGATGCTATCGCCTTTGGTTGGAATATTTTTTCCATCACCTATACTTATTCTTTTATAAAAAACACCTTCTCCCGTTTGATCAAATCCGGGAAAAGGTGAATTCTTTTTTTGTTTGCAGGCAAAAAATGCAGAAGCAGAAGCAAAAACAAGGATTGAAAAGATTTTAAACTTCAATCGCATGAAATTAATTTACCTTATTTCCATTGGCATCTAATTCAACTAGATCGTAACCTAAGGTTTTTAATTTATCAAACACCTTTGTTTTATCGCCAACAACCACAACCACCATATTCTCGTATGGTAATAATCGTTTGGCAAGCGTATTAACTTCGTTGGCGTTTATATTTTTTAGAATAGAATTTTGTTGTTCTACAAAATCTTTTGGCAAGTTGTAATCCAAAATATTAGAGATAAAGCCCAGTTTTTGCCAAGCAGTTTCGTATTCAAGAGCTTCGCTTTGGCTAATAGAACTTTTGGTAAATTCAAGTTCTTCTTTGGTTACACCGTTTGCAGCATAATTTTTAATTTCCTTAAAAAATTCAATTACAGAAAGTTCGGTGGCATCACCTTTTACTCCTGCAGCAAAGGTATATGCTCCAGCCAATTTTGTTCCGCTTAAACCACCTCTTGCTCCATAAGTATAACCTTTATTTTCGCGAAGATTTAAGTTAATTCTGCTATTAAATGAACCCGCTAAAGGATAATTCATGATTTTAGATTTATAAAAGTCGCCGGTAGCATCATAGGGTAGGGCAAGATATCCAATTCTAATTTCTGACTGAGGGGCTTTTTCTTTATTAACAAAATATATACGAGTCTTTTCAATTGCTGGTGTTTTAGGAAATTTAATTGGCTCGAGTGATTTGTTGGTTAACTTATTTAAAAACGCAACTTTAGATAAAAATTCATTTTGATTTAAGTTTCCGCTATAAACCAATTTGGATCCGCCAGAAATAAAAAATTTAGTATAGCAATCCTTAACATCCTGTAAGGTGATGCTTTTTAAACTTTCCTCTGTTCCGTATGGATGCACTCCTAAAATATGATCATTGCCATAAAGCAGTTCGCGATAAACATTATCTGCAATGGCCCTGGCCTGTGTGGCTTGGTTGCTTATTGCTTCCATTTGTTGTTTTTTAAACAAATCAAATTCTTCTGGAGAGAATTTAGGATTAAATAATTTTTCCTCTAAAATAGAAAGTGTTTTATCCAGGTTTTTAGTTAACGAATAAACACTAACACCAACACCTTCGTTTGCTGAATAAAAAGAAATGGAGCTTCCGAGCATATTCAATCGCTCTTCAATTTCCTCGCTGGTTGATTTAGTTGTACTTTCACTCCAAAGTGTGGTCATAAGTTGAGATAATCCTTCTTTACCTTTTGGATCGTATTGATGACCGGTAGGAATTTCGAAAGTAAAATTTACAGTTGGAGTTTCGTTATTGGCCACACCAATTACATTAATTCCATTGGCGGTTTTGCTTGTCCAGTATTCGGGTAATTTAATAGAGGGATTAGGACCTGAAGAAGGTTTTTGGGAGCGGTCAAAATTATCTTTTGGCGCAGTGTAAGATAGATTTTTATATTCGGCACCTTCCTGAGCAATGTTTCGGGTAGGTTTAGTAAAATTATCTTCTTTAGTTTTTAATTCAGGTTTTCCTTTGGGAAAGATGCTCAAAACTACAGCACCTTTACCTTTAATATATTGATTGTAAACTCTAACAACATCCTCCGGCTTTACTTTTCTAAAATTTTCTATCTCCTTTACCAAATTATTGGGATTACTATAATAGATCTCGTTTGAAGCAAGCGTTGTTCCCTTACTTTGTACACTGGACAAACTCTCGATTAATCCTGCTTCGTATTGATTCAAAAACTTTTCGATATCACTTTGCTTAACACCCCTTTTTTCAAAATCGATTAAAGCTTCATTAAATAATAGTTCCATTTCTGATAATTTTGTTTCGGGATAAGCGCGAATAACGAAATTAAAAGTTCCGGCCAATTCAGCATCGTTTTGATATATAAAAGCTGTAACCGCTTTTTGCGTTTTTACAAACTTCTGATAAAATATACTATTGTTGCCATTACCCAGAATGTCAGTTAATATTTGCAAGGCAGGAGCATCTGCATGATACGTGTTTACAGAGGGGAAAACAATATTTAACTGTGGCATTCGAATATTGTCTTCGTACGAAATATAACGGTTTGCCGATAAAGAAACAGGATTTACTGTTTGAGGTTTAACCTCTGGTCCGCGTGGTATAACTCCAAAATATTTATTTGCTAATTTTAATACTTCCTGTGTGTTAACATCTCCGGCAACAGTTAGCACCGCATTGTTTGGACCGTACCAACGCATAAAAAAGTTCTTTAAATCATTTACATCAACTCGGTTTAAATCTTCAATGTATCCGATGGTTAGCCATGCGTATGGGTGGTTGGTAGGGTAGAGCGCTTCACTCACTTTTTCGCTTGCTAAACCATAAGGACGATTATCGTAATTTTGTCCTCTTTCGTTTTTAACAGTTGATCTTTGAATTTCAAATTTTTGTTGAGTAACAGAGTCCAAAAGAAATCCCATTCTATCTGCTTCAAGCCAAAACGCTACTTCCAATTGATTGCTGGGTATTGTTTCAAAATAATTGGTTCTGTCTATATTGGTAGAGCCATTTAGTTTACCACCGCTTTCTGTTACAATTTTAAAATGCTGTTCATCGCCAACGTTTTTAGAACCCTGAAACATCATGTGTTCAAAAAAATGAGCAAAACCAGAACGGCCTTCTTGTTCGCGAGCAGACCCTACATGGTAGGTAACATCAACATATGCAATGGGGTCGGAATGATCTTCGTGAATAACAATTTTTAATCCATTCGGTAATTCGTATTTTTCGTATGGGATAACAAAATCATTCCCTTTTTTTTCAACTTTCTCAATAAGCCTGGCTTGAGAGTATGCGTTTAAAGTAAATAAACTAATTAAACTGCTTAAAATTAAATTAATTTTCATTTTTAAATTTTAATAAATTGGTGCTGAAAGTACAAACAAACTTTAATGGGTACAAGTACAAAAAGCATAATCTCCCGGTTTTTAATAATTTTACTGCAAAATGGGGTATGAAAAACATCGGGTTAAAAAAGACTGCTGATATTTCGGAATTAGTTAGGGATTTTACCGATGAAGGAAGGTCCAATCTACTTCATTTTTATCGTCTGGTTAAACATCAAAAAATAGAGTTAAAAGATAAAAATGAATATTATAAAGCACTGCTATTTAATTTAGTTTATCCCCGGAACAAGAAAGAAAAGGAATTAGTTCAGAAAATGAGCGATAACCTTAAAAATTCGATGAGCGTTAATCTTGATGAGGCCGAAGGTTATTTAAACAGTGGTTTACCCGGAACCCCTATAGAGGCATCGTTTTCATTTCAAATGACATTTTGGATTTTAAATTCAAGTTTGGTTGATTGTGAGAACATGTATTCTACTTGCCATAAATCAACTCAAATGGAACTAATTTTTCCTTTTTTAAATAAAGCTCAGCAGGAATATATTTCGGAAGAAAATTTGAATTGGAAAGATTGGTGTAAATATTTGCAACTGAATGAAAGCAATTATTTAAAATCTATTTTAGCTATTATTCATAATTATGACGCCGATATTGCATTTAAAGAAACTATATTTAAAAGATTACAGGTATATATTAGGTTCAGTGCAAAAGAATTTCAACCTCCCGGAGGTGTATTAGTGAAACATCAATATTATGAGCGATTATCAAAAGGGATTAAGCTGAATGAATATATTGAAGCAAATAAGTTCATAGAATTAAAACTAGAAAAAGAGCAACTTGAAAAAGTTGTAAATGCTGCCCGAATAAATTTATTGAATTTATGCAGGGAAACAGACCCTATTACTAATGCGGA
>JBIICS010000262.1:0-5085 GCA_044238735.1 Bacteroidia bacterium | reverse complement strand
GAGACTCTCTTTGGGTAGTAGCCGATTCTGCTGCCACTTATTATGTGCAAACCGATGGAACCTGTAATACTTCTTTAGCGGTTAGTTCTTCTATTACCTTAAACACAACTTCTGTTCCTGCTGACAGCATCAGTAGCTCTGCTGTAAATGCCTGCCAGGGTTCATCTGCAACGCTTACTGTTGCAGGGGGCTCTTTAGGCACAGGTGCCGATTGGTATTGGTTTACCGGATCATGTAACGGAACTCCTATCGATACCGGATCTTCTATTACAGTAAGTCCTAACGATACTACTACCTATTATGTGTTAGCCGCCGGAACTTGTAATACTACCATTTGCCGACAAATTGATCAAAATATTATTGCCGATGTAAATCCAGCCTGGAATATAACGTCTACCGTATGTGCTTCGCAGGGAATAGTAGACTTGAATTCATTAGTAAGCGGAACTACCGGTGGAAACTGGACGGTAAACGGTTCACCTTCAAGTAATTTATTTGATGCCGCTAATTTTGTAGGACAAACTGTTTCTATTACCTATAGCGTGGGTGTTAATCCTTGTACAGAAGATTCTACAATAAGTCTTAATGTTAGCGATTCGGTTAGTGCCGCATGGTCTGTTCCATTAGATGGTATTTGCGACAATACTCCTCTCGATTTAAGCACACTTGTTACGGGCACAAATGGAGGAACCTGGAATGGTAATGGTGTTAGCGGAACTATTTTCGACCCAAGTGGTTTAACGGGAAGTATCAGCATCGAATACCTTGTTGTTAGCGGTTCTTGCGCCGATTCATCTACTCAAAATATTACCATTAATAGTGCTCCACTTCTTACCAGTTTAAGTGTTAGCGACGATACAGTATGCGTCGGTTCAAGCATTACTATTAGTGGTACTGCAACAGGAAATAATCCTGTTATCTATATATTTAATGATACAACGGCGGTAGACTTGGGTTCTACACCATACACCACTATTATAAACAGCGACACACTATTTTATGCACAAGTTACCGATGGTAATGGATGTAAAAACAATGGAGGATTTAGTCCGATTAACATTTTCGTTAACCCCTTGCCCAATAGCCCTACGCTTAGTTTAAGTGCTCCGGCTATTTGTTTGGGACAATCTTTAACCATCAGCGTAAGTAACCCCCAAAACGGTGTTGCTTATCCGGTTTACAGCAACTCTGCCTTAACTAATTTAGTGGGATATGCCGATACTTCCTTCTCCCCTTCTGCCAGTGGTTCTTTATTTTACTTTGCGCAGGATACCCTTACCGGTTGTGTTAATGCAGGCGGGGTTGATTCGGTTTCGTTTACTGTTAATACTTTGCCCTTGGCTCCTGCTTTCAGTAACAACGACACCAGCGTTTGTGCCGGCACTACCGTTAGTTTGCCGTTAATTAATCCGCAAACCGGTGTTACCTATAATGTTTATACCGACACCACTCTTGCCCCTATAGGGACTGCTCCGGGTGCTTTTAATCCGGCCGATACTACTACGTATTACGTGCAGGCGGTTGACAATAACGGTTGTAAAAATGCCGGTGCTTTCTCCCCTTATACGCTTAACCCAATTGCGCTTCCGCTTAATCCGGCGGTGAGTTTATCCGAAGACTCGGTGTGTAACGGACAAAGTGCCGCTTTAACCATCACCAGTCCTGAACCTAATGTCTCCTATACCGTTTACGACAGCCAAACTGCGGGTAACGTTTTAGGAACTACTCCTTATACTAGTTCTTATTCTTCCTCTACTACTGTGTTTGTGGAGGCTATAAACAGCAATGGTTGTAAAAATGCCGGTGGCAGGGTACCCGTTACCGTTACGGTTAATCCTTCGCCTGTTGCTGATGCCGGCGTTAATCAGATTACTTGTCCGGGCGAAAATGTTATTTTTACCGCTACGGGTGGTGGTGTGTATAGCTGGAACAACGGCAACAACACGGCTAGCTTTACCTTATCTAATGTTGCGGCGGCTCAGCAAGGCTACTATACGGTAACCGTTACTAATTCTTTTGGTTGTCAGAACAAAGACTCTGTTTTACTTACTGTAAACAACATAAGTATCTTTGATGCGGCTGATGATAGCTCTACGGTTGACTTTAATGCTTCTGCTTCCCTGGATGTGGCTATTAACGATAATGGGGCTTCGGCTTCTTCTCCGGTTATCATTACCAATCCTCGCAGTGGTTCGGCTTCGGTTAGTGGGTCTATTATTACCTATACGCCTAATGCCGGATTTACCGGAACGGATTCGCTGGTGTATCAAATTTGTGATAATGTATGTGCCAATATCTGCAAAACAGCTACTGTCTATTTTAGAGTGGAAAAAGAAGTCGTGATTATTGTGCCCGGGGGCGTTTCGCCTAATGGTGATGGCAAAAACGATTTCCTGGACATTAAGGGTATTGAACTTTTCCCTGATAATGAATTGCTTATCTACAACCGTTGGGGCGACCTGGTGTTTGAAGCCAAGCCTTACAAAAACGACTGGAAGGGTCAAAGCATCAATGCCGCTTTGCGCGTGGTGGGCGATGAGGTAACTGATGGTACGTATTACTACATCCTTAAATTAAATCCGCAAGACAAAGGTATTACCGGGTTTACTGAGTTAAGAAGAAAATAATTTTTAAGATTTTATCCTATGAAAAAATTAATCATCCTTTCTGTTCTGATTACCTGGGTTGCTTTGGCTAAGGCCCAAAATCAATACAACATGACTCAATATATGTTGCAGCATGCCTTTATTAATCCTGCAGCTACCGCAGCCGGACAAAACCTTGATGCTGCCCTCTTTTATCGAAATCAGTGGACCCAATTTGACGGTGCACCCGTTATGCAGGGGCTAAATGCCAACTATCACTTTAAAGATGAAAAAAACAATGTGGGTACTACTGTTTTACACGATAAAATCGGCGTAAATAATAACTTCTATGCTTCGGGTACTTATGCGTATCGTTTAAACTTCGAAAAGTCTCACCTCTGCTTTGGTGCTTCGGCTTCTGTATCCATGTTACAAAGCGATTTTAATCAGGTTTACCTCGTGGATGATAACGACCCCGTATTTTCTTCTAATACTCCACGGGTTACGCAGCCCAACTTCAAATTTGGTACTTACTACTATACCGATAAATTTTATGTGGGATTCGCTATCCCTAATCTGCTCGAAAATAAAATCGTTTATGAAAATGCTTACAAGGGTAAATCTTCTTTTAACCCTAAAGACATGCACCTTTACCTGCAAGGAGGTTATCGATTTAAATTAAATGAAAAAATGAGCCTGAATACTTCTACGCTTATTAAGCAGGTATCCGGTGCGCCTATGCAAATTGACCTCAACACACAACTCGCCTTTAACGGTAAGTTCTCTTTTGGCGCTTCGTTTAGAACCAGCAAAGAGGTAATCGCACTGCTGGGTTTTAATATCAAAGAATACTGCACCATCGGTTATGCTTATGATCTTAACCTCGATAAAATCGGTAATTACTCCTCCGGTACGCACGAAATTATGATCGTTTATCCCGTATCCATCGCTAAAGAAACTGCCGCCGTGAGATCTCCTAGGTTTTAAAAAAAAATAAATTGAAAATTTCGATGAAAGTCCTGGCATTAAGCCGGGACTTTCGCTTTTAAAATGGGACTTATTGAGGGGGCGTCCCTCTATTAAAAAAACATAAATAAAAGCATATTTGATACAAACAAATTGAGTAAAAGATGAGAATAACTATAATAACCTTACTTTCCATACTGCTAATTTTTGGATCTACATTTGCTCAAGATACTACCAAAGAACTTAACGAAGATCATAACGAAGAATACATAGAACATCAACATTTAAAAAACAGAGAAGAAGGAAAAGTTTCAACACTAATAAAAAGTTTAGACTTATTAAAACTCAAAGAAAGGCTGATAAAAGAAGCGAATGCAAGTGAAGAAGACTTCGATAGATTCATGAGTTTTTTCGAATTCAATTTAAAATTTTACATACTTGAGTTGAAGTCAAAAGTTGAAGAGCCTGGTTTTAATCAAGAAAAATTTGAGGCTTTTGTGGGACAAAAATTCAGAGAATCTTTATTTGAATTTAAAAGATTCTTACAGGAAGATCAAGAATTTAGATCAAGAGTTGAGAAAACACAATATGATCAGTTATACAATTCGGTATATAAGATTAATCCACACCAACATACACCCAACCAGCCCATGGCAGCAGGACAACCCTGTCAAAACATGGATTTTTGCAATGGAACATCCAATTGGGTAGGAAATTATTGCAGAGGTTTAGGTTGGTCGGATATAAACGATGCACAATGTTGGAATGGATTTGGCAATGGGCAATACACAAAAATGACTGGCGGAAACGATGGAAATTTTGGAGCAATTCCAAGAGTACCACCTGGATCGTCTTGCGCATTAAGGCTTGGAGATACTAGTCCAAATAACGATAAAGCAACTATTTCTCAAACATTCAGAGTATCACAAAACAATTACATATTTGTATATAAATGGGCTGCTGTATTGGATAATAATGGAAATCACTCGGCAGCTACTTCCCCCTATTTTAAAGTAAGAATGTATCGGAATTTCGGTACAGGTAGTCAGCAAGAAATTTCTTGTGCAACCGTTAATGCTAATAGTCAAACAGCAAATTCATGGGGATTTAGCTCGAGTGGTGGTTACCGATTCAAAAACTGGACTACCATGTTTATACCTTTAGATGCCTATATTGGGCAAGACATTACCATTTGGTTTGAAACATCAGACTGTATGGTAGATGGAGGAACACATGAAGGGTATGCTTATATATGGGCAAGTTGTTTACCGCCGACCTTTACATTATCTAAACCAGCCTTATGTTCTGGTGGAACTCTTACCATAACAGCCCCTGCAGGAGCGGAAAACTACAGTTGGTATTCCAGCCCTCCGGGAGCGATACAAGGATCTACTAGTGGACAAACCATTACGGCAACACAAGGCAATGCAACGTATTATGTTACCATGACGACCAATACACTGGCGCCTTATGTTCCATGTTCAATTACTTTAGATACTTTGGTATCTGGTTCGTCAGGAGCTATAAGTCCGAA
>JBIICS010000236.1:0-2931 GCA_044238735.1 Bacteroidia bacterium | reverse complement strand
TTTTCTCCAGCAGATGCCTGTCAGGGTAGTCCAACAACATTTACAGATTTATCAACACCTTCCGGACAAATTACTACATGGAATTGGGACTTTAATAATGATGGAACATCAGATGCCTCAGGTCAAAATCCCACTTATACCTTTCCAAATGCAGGTGTTTTTCCAGTAAAATTAACTATATCAAACGGATCGTGCCCTAAAGATACCACCATTAATGTAACCGTTTTACCCAACCCAACTGTAAACTTTACTGTAAATCCAGTTTGTATTGGAGATACGAGCAGATTCACGAATACCTCAACCCCACCTGTAGGAGGTTCAATTACCGGCAACGATTGGGAATTTGGAGATGTAAATAGCTCGAGTGCCAACAATCCGGTTCATTTTTATGCAACAGCGGGAACATTTAATGTAACGTTGATTACTACTGCAGATAATGGCTGTACGGCAACTATAACTAAGCCGGCAACCGTTAATGGATTACCTAATGTAGATGCAGGACCATTTCAAAACTTTTGCTTAGGAAGTAATGCGAGCTTAAATGGTTCGGGAGCCAGCTCCTATATTTGGTCGAATGGCGTTAGCAATGGCGTTGCTTTCTCCCCAACAACTACAAATACCTATACTGTAACCGGAACAGATGCTAACGGTTGCAAAAACACCGACACTGTAACCATTCGTGTAAACCCGGTACCCGTATCGGATTTTAGTGCGAGCAATGCTTGTTTAAACCTTGCAAATAATTTCACTAATAACTCAAGTATATCCGGAGGAACCATTACTAACTATAATTGGGATTTTGGTGACGGCAACACCGCAAACACACAAAACGCCAGTCATACTTATAGCGCTTCAGGCACATATCAAGTTAAACTTATTGTAACCAGTAATATGAATTGTACGGATACATTAATAAAAAGTGTAATCGTCTATAGTTTACCAAACGTAATAGCATCAAGCCCAGACCACGAGATTTGTTTAAATGAGAACACCAGCATAAGTGCATCTGGAGCAAGCAGCTATAGTTGGACACCGGCAACCTATTTAAGTTCTTCAACTAATGCTAACATCACACTTACACCTTCCAACACCATAACTTATACTTTAACCGGAACAGATGCAAATAATTGTATAAATACCGATACGGTTAATATTATAGTTAACCCATTGCCTATAGCCGATTTCACCAGTACAAATGCCTGTTTTAGTCAGCAACAAAACACATTTACAGATGCCTCTACTATTTCTGCAGGAACAATTTCAAATTGGCAATGGAATTTTAACAATAACGAAAGTAATTCAACAGCACAAAATCCAAGCTACTCATTTAACAGCGACGGTACAAAAAATGTAACTTTAATTGTTAGCAGCGCCAAAGGCTGTAAAGATACCGTTAGTAAAACTGTTCAAGTATATACACTTCCGACTGCCATCTTTGCAAATACTAATGTATGTAAAGGTGTAGCCACATTGTTTACCAATAATTCAACTAATGGCTCTGGAACCATTAACAGTATTAATTGGGATTTAGGCGATGGAACCAATACTTCGCAAAGTAATCCTTCTCATACATATGTAAATGATGGCAATTACACCGTAATCCTCTACATATCCGATTCCAATGGTTGTAAAGATACCGTTCAACAAAATCTAACGGTGTACCCATTACCAACTGTAAGCTTCAATGCTACATCAGTATGTGCTTTAAAACCAACAATTCTTACCGGTACTTCAACCATAAGTTCAGGAAATATAAGTAATTGGGCATGGTATTTAAATTCAGATAATATTGTAGATGCTGTCACATCATCCACAACGTATACATACACCACAGGGGGAACATATCCGGTTAAATTGGTTAACACCAGTAACCAGGGTTGCAAGGACAGCTTAACCAAAAATATTAATGTGAATTTTATTCCGGTGGCTGATTTTTCTAATATCAATAAATGTTTATACGATTCTATACCATTTACCAATCAATCAACAGTAGCGCAAGGCACCATTGCCAGTTACGACTGGATTTTTGGAGATGGCGGAGTCTCATCCAATACAAATCCCTATCATACTTACACCAGTTGTGGTGTAAAAGCCGTTACACTTGTTTCAACTTCGGATAGTGGGTGCGTAAATGCACAAACAAAACAAGTTATCGTTTTTTGTAAACCTACAGCCACAATAGAAACTGCTGATGTATGTGCCAATATAACCGCTAACTTTTCGGGGATAACCTCTGTATCCACCGATGGAACTATATCTGCTTACTCATGGAACTTCGGCAACGGACAAACTTCATCAGCATCAACCGCTAACATTAGTTATCTTTCCGGGAACTATAATGTAAGCTTAATAGTTCAAAGTAATAATGGATGTTTGGATACTACATCAGTACCAATTGAGATTTTTCCGGTACCATCAGCAGGATTTAATGTAAACGACAGTTGTTTTGGTACTTCTACCTGCTTTACAAATACATCTTCGATAAGTAGTGGTAATATTTCCAGTTATTGTTGGGATTTTAACGGAAGCATCAACACTTGTGAATCTTCAAATCAAACTCCTTGTAATATTTTTCCAGCAGTTGGAACCTATAATACAACGCTTATAACCACAAGCGATAAAGGATGTTTAGATACTATAACTAAAACCCATACTATTTTCCCGCTTCCTGTTGTTAATTTCAGTAGTTCAGATGTTTGCATTGGTAATAAAGTGAACTTTACCAATAACACTTCTATAAGTAGCGGTTCAATAGGAAATTATAGCTGGAATTTTGGAGATAACAAAACCAGTAATGTTGTTGATCCGATTAATAATTACCTTAATTCGGGTACCTATTCTGTTTCATTAATAGCAACAAGCGATAAAGGTTGTTTAGATAGTTTAAAGAAGACTGTAAATGTATACCCAAAACCAGAGGCCAATTTTGAG
>JBIICS010000125.1:0-8049 GCA_044238735.1 Bacteroidia bacterium | reverse complement strand
GCCAAATCATTATAACACATTAAAGAAGTATGAACTAGATCTAGAAAAACAAGTTCCTCTAGGTTGGGGAATTTTTGGTTGGGTGAATCGATTTATTGTAATCCCGGTTTTTCATTTCTTCGGGGGATTTGGTTGGAACTATGGTATAGTAATACTATGTTTAACTCTTGTATTTAAAACATTATTGTTTCCGCTTACATATAAGGCATATTTATCTGCTGCCAAAATGCGAGTGCTTAAGCCCGAAATGGATGAGATAAATAAGAAATATGAAAACGGAGATCCTTTAAAGAAACAACAGGAAACGATGGGTTTATATCGTTCTGCGGGTGTTAATCCTATGGGTGGTTGCCTTCCAATGTTGTTGCAATTGCCTATTTTAATTGCTCTTTTTCGTTTTTTCCCTTCTTCTATAGAGTTACGTCAACAGGCATTTTTGTGGGCAGATGATTTATCCAGTTTTGATTCGGTTATGAATCTGGGCTTCAATATTCCTTTCTACGGAGATCATGTGAGTTTGTTTGCTTTACTAATGACAATTTCTACCGTTATTTATACGTATACAAATAGTCAAATGACTCCTACCGATCCTAATATGGCGGCTATGAAGTGGATGATGTATCTTATGCCTGTAATATTTTTGGGAGTAATGAACAGTAGTAGCTCAGGCTTAAGTTATTATTACTTTATTGCTAACTTAATTACAATTGCTCAGCAATTGGTAATGAGAAGATTTGTAGATGAAAACGCTATTTATGCCAAAATCCAAGAAAATAAGGCTAAACCAGTTACTAAATCTAAATTTCAGCAACGTTTAGAGGAAATGGCTAAGCAACGAGGTGTTCAGTTACCTAATCAAACCAAGAAGTAGAAAAAACATTTTTTTGATTATGGCTCTACTGCATGACTCAATCTGGACGCAGTTGTACTGTCTTGTTCCATAAGTTTAGTTAAAAAAGAATCAGATATCCCATCTTTTGGTACCTCTATAATATAAGAAGTACTGTCGTTAACCGTTAGTTTATTTTTTAATATCCAAGGGTTAAACATCTTTAAAATCTTTTCATGGGTATTAAGGCCTTTTGCTATATGCCTAAGGTCTGTTAAACTGGTATCTACTTTTATTTTTCGAGTTGGGATTAGGGGATATAAGGCGGATTTATTTATCTTGTAGCCATACTTTAAAGGAGAAGTTAATATCTCTTTCATTGCTATTATCTTAAATACATACTGCGAAGTCTCATTGCTAAGGTCTAAACTGTAATAAGCTTTAATTTTCTGATTACGCATTTTTGTTTGTAATCCCTCTAAACCCATGTTGTAAGCAGCGGCAACTAATGTCCAGTTACCCAGTTTTTTGTATGCATTCTTAAAAAAAAGACAGGCTGCCCTTGTTGATTTTTCTACATGTAAGCGTTCGTCTATTTCATCATTAATCTTTAATCCAAGATCAGTTGCAGTGCTTTCTATAAATTGCCAAAATCCAGCAGCACCTCTTTTGGATATGCTGTTAGAAAAATGACTTTCAACAAGAGCAACATATTTAAAGTCCTCCGGAATTCCGTTTTGTTTTAAAATGGGGACAATGATTTTAAACCACCTAGCCGAGTTTTTATGAAACAAGTGTGAACTGGTTTTAGAGTAATGATGTGCATGGAGTTGTTCTTCAATGGCATTTCTTACATTATTGTTGTTTAGAGGTACTAGTTCGCCCGAAAAATTTAAACTATCCGAAAGATTGTTATTGAAACTAATATTTTTTCTTAAAAGAGGTTGGGTAAGTGCCGATTGTTGTTTAAAGTATAAAAAGAATTTGACTGCTGCAAAAATCAGTAACAATAAGCCAAGGGAGATAATGGATTTCCGAACCCGCATTAAAGATGATTAACTCTTGGGTTTGGGCTTAGAGTAACGGGTAATAGAGTATAACACAATGAAAACAATAAGGCAATACAAAATAAAAATTAGGGTATGTAAATAAGACCACTCTTTTACAAAGTAGGAGATGTAGAAAATAAAAATAACAGATAAAGAGGATATGCCTATAAAAGCCATTGCAACTTGCCGGTCAGTTAATCCTAAATAGGATAAATGATGCGTGGTATGATCGCGTCCACCCACAAATGGAGATTTTCCTTTTAATAACCTGTTTATGGTAACGGAGGTAGTGTCTACTATAGGTAGTAAAAAGGCGAGAGCAATAAGAGTTATCTGTTTACCCTGACTTAGAGCCTCTCCTTCCGGAGGGTTCCATAAATACATAATACCCATTGCCCCCAAAAAAGCGCCTAAAAATTGAGATCCGGTATCGCCCATAAACATACGCGAAGGATGCCAATTAAATTTAAGGAAAGCAATAAGAGCAGCAAAAACACCAATCATAATAACAAAATAGATATTAAATGGGGCATTTTTTGCTCCAATTATAAGAAAAGCCACAATAATAAAAAGGGAAACGCTGGTGGTAATACTATCCATATTATCCAGCATATTAATAGAATTCATTATGCCTATAATCCAAAATACGGTTAAAGCACCATCAATTAACGAATTATTAAATAAATGTATGCTGGTTCCGGTTATAACCAAAATTAAACCGCATAAAAGCTGTGAAACAAATTTTAGAAAAGGTTTTGTATTGTATGCGTCATCGGCCAGTCCCATTAAAAACCCCAAAGAAATGGAGGAAATGATACCTAAGAACTTAAAATCCCTGAATACACTGCCCGGATTTATAAACTGCGTATAAAAAATAATACTTAGTAAAAAAATGATGTAAAATGAAATTCCCCCTAATGCTGGTTTTTGTGAAGCAGCCCAACGAACCATCTTATCATCTAAATCTCTAATTCCTAAAGTTCTGGATAACCTGAGCAGCAGGTAATTGATAAGAATTGCAAAAGCAAACGAAAAAACAAAAAAAGAAATTACAAATGTTAGATTAAAAAACATACTATCACTGCTTTACATCTAATGTAAATTTAAAAAAAAATGTTAGAATGGACTTGCAAAACTATTAAATGGTGTTCCTTCTTTATCTTTTGGGGATAAAATAGGGTTTTTAATGTCCCAATTAATGTCTAGATCAGAATCGTTCCATAAAATACACCCCTCACTTGCTTTATTGTATAATTCGCTGCATTTATAAAAGAATATCGTTTCCTTCATTAAGGTTTTAAAACCATGAGCAAAACCGGTTGGAATATAGAGCATCCATTTATTTTGTTCAGTTAGTTCTATGCTAAAATGCTTACCATAGGTGGGAGAAGATTTACGAATATCGACAGCTACATCTAAAACAGCCCCTTTTATAACCCTTACTAACTTAGCTTGAGCGAAAGGTGGTGCCTGAAAGTGTAAACCTCTTAGCACATCTGCTCCTGACAACGATTGGTTATCCTGTAAATAATTAACCGGGATTCCCGCTTCATCAAATAGTTTTTTATTAAATGATTCGAAAAAATAACCGCGTTCATCTTCAAATACTTTGGGCTTTATTAAAAGTAAACCTTCTAATGGAGTTTTAACGATTTCCATACTATCCTTTTATTCTAAATAATTTAGAAAACCAATTATTTTTCTTCTTTTTGGATGAGCGATGTCCATCATCTTCATAATAACCATATCCATAACCGTAACCATACCCATACCCGTATCCATAACCCGGATGAATATCCTCCACTCCGTTAAGGATAATAGACAAATTCTTTATATCATGATCTTTTGCAATATTATTAAGGTTTTCAAAGAAGAAGCGTTTAGAGTAATTTGATCTGAAGATATAAATGGGGTAATCGGCCCGCGATAAATTAACCACACCGTCTGTAACGATGCCAATGGGAGGATTATCTAATATAACTACATCATAGTCTTCCTTTAGCTTTAAGATGAGTTCGTCCATAGATTTACCTAATATTAACTCGCTTGGATTAGGGGGTATAGGGCCAGCGGTAATAAAATCTAATCCTGCCAAAGAGCTTTGCTGTATTACCTCTTTATAATTGTCTTTTCCAATTAAAACGGTACTCATCCCTCTGTTGTTTGGAGCATTAAAACCAAGGTGAATTTTGGGTTTTCGCATATCGCAATCGGCAATAACAACTTTCTTTCCGGCATAAGCAATAATACCTCCTAAATTTATGGCAACAAAAGTTTTTCCCTCGCCAGAAATGGAAGAAGTAATGGCAATAATTTTAGAACCGGATGAATTAGATATAAATTGAAGATTGGTTCTAATTGATCTAAAAGCCTCCGAAATGGTAGATTTAGGATTTTGATCAACAAGTAATTGAGATACCGGTACATTTTTTTTATAGGTTGGAACTATTCCCAAAACAGCGGCATTTGTATATTTCTCAATATCGTAGGTAGAAGTTACGTTGTTGTGTAATAAGTAGCGAACAAAAATTAGAATTAAAGAGGCGAGTATTGCGCTCAAAATAGATACTATAATTACAATAGATTTTTTAGGTTCTACTGGAACGTTAGGCATTACAGCTTTGTCTAAAATGGTGTTTTCAGATATTAAGCCGGCGTTAGAGATGGAGTATTCCGCTTTCTTCTCTAATAACATGGTGTAAAATTTTTCATTAATAGAAAATAGCCTCTGTAAACGAGCGTATTCAATCTCTTTAGAAGGAATGTTTAAAAACTTGTCCTCAAAAGATTTTATCTTTCCGGTTAGGTTACTTTCTCTATACTCTAATTTTGATTTTAAAGATTTAATACTTTCTAACAAGAGTTTTTTCTGAACCTCTATTTGATAATCTATTTGTTTAATATTACCACTTTTTGAGGTGGAAGAGTATAAAGATTGTTCTTTTTCGAGGAGAAGCTCCTGAAGTTTTGAAATTAACCCGGATATTGTTTCTTCATAGCGTGTTCCGGCTAAAATTGGAAGAAGCTTGTAAGCATCAATTTCTTTTACTTTTAAAATATTAGATTCTATTTCGCTAAGAACACCTTTCTCTAAATCTAAAGTAACAATCTCATTCTCTAATTCATTTAATTTCTCAATGTAAGAACTTGAAACCTGTTCGGGGTTAGAACTTAATTTATTAGTCTTTTTAAAGTCTTGTAATTGATCCTCAGATTGCTTAAGCGCGTTATAAACATTAGAAAGCTGAGTTTCTATATAAGCTAGTATTTTATTGGAACTTTCCTGTTTCTTTTCTACATCATAAACTAGAAATTCTTCCGAGATAACATTTACAACATCCGAAGCTTTTTTTGGATTGTTGCCCTTAAAAGATACTTTAATGGTTTTTGCGTTAGCATTTAAAAGCTTTACATCTATAGATGAAGCGTATTGATTCGCAAAAGATTCGGGATCATTAATAATAAAGAAATATTTATCATCCTTTAATAATCCAATCATCGAACTTATACCTTCGTCGCTAAGAACATTTATCTTTATCTCAACATCTTTAAACTTTACAATTTCACCCGATTTACCATTTATGTTTGTTCCTGAAGGGTGAGTGATAACAAAATTTCTTTTGTCTTTGAATAAGACATAAAAAGGTCTGCCGAATATTGCTTTGTCAAGCACATTTACATCTGCATCATAACAGGAGGAGGTATAGTGTTCGTTCAGTTTAAAAGTACCTTTTGCAAAATACGAAACCTTTAGGTTAAGTTTATTTAAGGCATTGTTTAGGAAAACTTTTGAACGAATAAGCTCCATTGCGGAAGCAATTTCCTCTTCGGATTGGGTTGTATTATCAACCTTAAGGATTTTATTATACTTATCAGAATTATTTAGCTGAATAACAGAGGAGGCTTCATAAATTTCGTTAGCATATCTAATATAAAGCCAACCACTAACTAAAGACAGTATAAAAAAAGCACCAACAGAGATTAAACTGCGTTTAGCTAGATATAAAAAGAGACTTATATCAAAATCTTCATTTATGGTGGAGTTTTTATTAAGCATCTATCTGGCGTTGTTTCTAACAGTAAAAATTAAGGTAGAGAGCACAATTATGCTGGAAAGTAAGCCAATATAGGGTGAAATTTGCCCCAAAACACCTTGAGCATAGTTTGGTACCTGATCTACATAAATTATGTCATTTGCCTGTACTAACATGTTGCCTTGTTTTGCCCCTTCCAGTGTAGAAAGATCTATTAAAAAAACCTTGGGGTTCTTTAGATCTCCTCTAATTAATTTTATTCTGTATGCTTTTCCAGTGTTGGAAATGCCTCCGGCTATGGCAATAGCTTCCACTAAACTGGTATTTTCATTTGAAAGTGTTATAACCTTTGCAGAAGCCGCAGCGCCGGGGAATAGAAAAACCCGCTTATTAATTACTTTAATAATTACAAATGGCTTATTATAATATGTTGAAAATAATTGTTCGAGTTTTTGTTCAGCTTGTCTTACTGTTAGTCCCTCCAGTTTTACTTTTCCAATTACAGGAAGCTTTACTTCTCCGCTAAATTCAACACCATAAATGAGCCCGCCCCCTTGCCCTTGCATACCCGCGCCTCCAGTTGCAGCCGACATATCAATTAATTTAAATGCATCGTTGGCAAACAACTGAAAACTTATTTGATCGTTGGCAGCTATTTTATATTCAGAAAAATCACTGCTGTCAATTTTGGCATAATTGTAATCTTTAGGCGTTTTAAGCATAAAGCTTGAATTTATTAGACCGCAAGAGCTAAAAAGAACAGTTATTAATACACCCAGCAATAAGGCTAAATAGTTAATTCTCATATTACAAATTTATCAAAATTAAGCACTCAGCAATTTTTTATAAAGGTTTCTCGTGTCTTCAACTAAACGGGTATAGTGGAAGTCGTTTTTCATTAAATCCCACCCCTTTAAACTTAAGTTTGCTCTGAGGTTATCATTATTAATGAGCTCCAGTAAATTCTCTTCAAAACCCTTTTGATCGCCTTTTTCAACTAATATTCCGGTTTGTGCACTTATTATATTTTCTACTCCCCCTACTTTGGTACTTAATACAGGTTTATTTGCGGCTTGTGCCTCAATTAGGCTAACCGGAGTGCCTTCGTTATTGGAGCATAGTGCTATTATATCAGACCCTGCATTTACAACATCTATATCTTTTCGCCAAGAGGTAAAGGTTAGGTATGCTTTGGCTGGGTTTTGAGGGTACCAAGTATAGTTTAAGCCTATTTGATTGCAATATTTAATTAAGTCCTCTCTTAGCTCCCCATCACCAATAATAAAGAAGCGCACTTTTTTGGTAATTTTATCTTTTAGGTTATGGATGGCATTTAAAAATAAATGATGATTCTTAATTGGGACCAGTCTTCCGGTAATGGTTATAACAATTTCGTCTTCCTCAATTAAATATTCTTTTCTAAATAAAGAACGTTTTATTTCTTGGTTCTCATTAAACTTAACTAAATCAAAGCCTAAACGTATAACATGGGTTTTGTTTTCCGGAGCAACTTTATAAACTTGGTTTAATTCGTATTTCTGCTTTTCTGAAATCGCTACAATGGCGGTACTTCTTTTACTTAACCTTTTTTCTATTTCTATAAAGATTTTTGTTTTAAGAGGTGAAAAATAGTCATGAAAAACATGACCATGAAAGGTATGAATAATAACGGGTACTTTGCATGAGTGAGCTGCTAATCTTCCTACTGCGCCTGCTTTGGCGGCATGGGTGTGTACAATGTCGGGTTTAAATTCGTTAATAATCTCTTTAATTCTTTTATATGTATTTATATCATCTCTTAATGAAACCTCTCTTTTCATAGCTGATATATACAAGGGTTTTAAGCCAAGTTGATCCAATATAAATTCAGAACTCTCTTCACTTTCCTCTTTCATTCCGGATACAAGCAAAGTTTCAAACTCTGGAGATAAATACTTACTTAAATAAGCTACATTGTAGGTTGGGCCACCTAAGTTTAGTCGGTTAATGATACGTAAAACGCGGGGCATCTAATTAAAATAGTTTTTTAAAAGGTCTGTTACACTGGCATAGGTATTTTCATAAACAATTGGAAATTGTTCTTTGCTAAACCATTTAATAGCGGTAATACCCTCTTCTGCTTGTGGCTTCATTCTGG
>JBIICS010000023.1:0-27323 GCA_044238735.1 Bacteroidia bacterium | reverse complement strand
CCACCATTTTCATATACATGAACAGGATTTGAGACAGAACTATTTGCGGTCCCATCATTAAAATTCCAATAATAACTTGTAAATGAACTACTGTTTGTAAGATTAAACTGAACGGGTAAAGGATCATTCCCTGATGTTGGCGTAGCACTGATAAGCGGAGTAACGGTACTGAAAGTTCTTATATACACCGTATCATTAACAGCGCATAAACTAGAAAAATCACTTACAACAATAGTTACATTGTTGTTTATTTGTACAGCGGTAGTTTGCAAATTAGGATTTACTATTGTTGCGCCCGAATTTAGAGTATACCAACTGTAGGTATTTCCATTAGTTGCATTTAGCAACAAGTTGTTTCCTTTACAAATAATAGTATCGTTATTTGCTTTAATCTTTACAAGTGGATTAATAGTAACCGACACAGTATTAGAATTAGTTGAAGCCGCACAATTATTATTAGAGCTTACTTCTATTTGATAGTTAGAGGTGCCTATGCTTGAAACATAAATAGAATCGTTATTGGCACCTCCCGGAGTCCATGTATAGTTGGTGGCTCCACTGGATGTTGCAATAATTAAAATTGAATCTCCCGCACAAGCAGATGGGCCATTAGGCAAGCTTAAAACAGGTGTGCCCGGTGCCGGATGAATAATAGCATTAACGGGTATAGCGGCATTAATAGCCCCGCAGTTATAGCTATTAGAAACACTAACGGTGTAGCTATTTGTTCCTACGTTAGTTACGTAAATAGTGTCATTATCGGCTGCAACTGGTTGCCAGGTGTAATGATTGGCGCCAGTGCTATTAACTACCAGCATAACTGAGTCGCCTTCGCATGCTGTTAATCCGTTCGGACTTAAAATAATAGGATCAGCTGGTTTATCATAAATACTAACGTTTACCGAGTTAGAAACGCTATCTGCTGAACAGTTATAAGAAGTGGAGACGCTAACGCTATAGTTGTAATTTCCTATAGAGGATATGTATATAGAGTCATTATTACTTCCTCCCGGTGTCCATGTATAATTAAAGGCTCCTGCACTAGTCGCTACTAATAGAACAGAATCACCCACACAGGCTGAATTACCGTTAGGAGCCGTTAATAAAGGACCGGATGCGCTAGGAAAAACATTCACTATAATGGAATCAGAAGATTGTGAAATACATTTATTAATACTATTTGCCGTAACAAAAAAGGTATCGGTTCCTAATGCACTAATATAAATGGAATCATTACTACCTCCGTATGGATACCAATTATAATCAACCGCATCTGGGCTATTCGCAATAAGAAGAATAGAATCTCCAAAGCAAACATTAGTGGCTCCTGCGGCAATTATGGTTGGGGTTTCAGGTAATGGATATACAGTAACCGTTGTAGACTGCGTATCACTAATACAACCATTATTATCGGTAACACTTACTGAATAAATCCCGGTGGTATCTACCCATAAGCTATCATTAAATATATTTCCGGGATTCCAGGTAAACGAAACATTATTGTTATTTGAAGTAGCAATAAGGTAAGTATTACCTCCTTCGCAAAAAGCTAAAGCATTTGTTGTTAAAATATTATTAACTAGCGGTAACGCGTTTACTGTAATTTGCTGTTTAGTAGAGTCTGAACAGCCGAATGTATTAGAAACAGTATAGGTAATATCAAACGTGCCGGCACCACTAACGGAGGGGTCAAAATTATTGCCGGTTATTCCTGTTCCGGTAAAGGTTCCCCCGGGGGTATTTGCGCTAAGGTCCTGAGAAACAGAGCCGTCGCATACGGGCGTTGATAAACCAATAAAAGTCGCATCCGGAAGCGGATTAACAGTAATATTAAATTGTGTACTGTCGCTACATGTTTTAGTGCCAATTAAAGTATCAACAGTATAAGTAATAAGATGAGTTCCAATTCCAGCTAAAACAGAGCTAAATGAGTTTCCGGTTATACCATTTCCGGTATATTGTCCACCAACAACCAGAGGGTTTAACTGTATAGGCAAAGTACCATAACAAAGCTGTGAAGGGGTAGAGGTGATGCTGCTATTGGGTATTTGCAAGATAGTGATCGTAGTGCTATCCTTTTGTTCTAAACAAGATCCACTGGCTGCAATAGTATTTACAACGGTATAGGTACCCGGTATGGAGGCGTTAGGATCAATCTCGCCAAACGAAGGATTAGAGAACACTAAACCTGAAGGATAGGAGGTGTATAAACCATGACTGGCATTAGTACCTAATACTACCGAAATATTATTACCCGCGCCGCAAACTGTATCAGGAACATAACTAAAATCTGCTATGTACCCATTTGTTATTTGAAAACTAAAACTGGTATCGCTCGGACAAGAATTGGAAAGGGGAGTTTGATAATTTATGGTAAAATTACCTACTCCGCTTGCTGCTAGATTAATTTCACCCGTTGCAGAATTGATAACAAGTCCATTCGGGCTGCTAAATATTCCGCCCGGTGTGTTTACAACCGGAATGGGGTTTGCACCCGTTAAACATTGTGTAAAAGGGGAGAAAGTAAATTCAGGATCATCATTGTTCAGTATTACAATTTCTACAGTATCTGTAGCAGAACATCCATTACTGGACGTTCCGCTAACGGTATAAATGATGTTGCTGGTAGGATTTGCGGTTACGCTATTGCCGGTGTTAGCAGAGATAAATTGGTTTGGATACCACGAATAACTTTGGGCACCTGTTGCTGTTAGTGTTGCCGTTGCATTAAAACATATCGGCGTAGAACTTACTGATGCTATAACATTCGGAATATCTCGTGTACGAATGGTTACGGTATCCGAGTTAATACACCCATTTGTTCCTAAAGCGTATACAGTATACGTAATATTACCGGTAACTGTTGCAGTAACGGAAGAACCGGTAGTATTGCTTAATCCGGTTGAAGGTGTCCAACTATAAATGTTACCGCCTGTACCAATAGCTTGTAAGGTTATACTACTATTCTTACAAACATTATATAATGCAGTTGAACCGGTTACTGACGGTAACGCATTAACCGTTAACGAAACAGTATCTGTATTGCTGCATCCATCGGCGTTTGATGCAGTTACCGTATATACAATATTATTAGTAACCGTTGTAGTTACCGAAGAGGTGTTGGTAGAAGATAGTCCGTTAGATGGACTCCAGGTATAGTTTGTTAATCCACTCCCGGATGCAGTTAATGTAGCTTGCGAACCATTACATGTTCCATAATTATTGGCAGAAGCAACAACAGTTGGTTTAGGTAGTACCGAAACAACATAATTGGTTGATGCGCCAGTACATGCGCCGGAGTATGGTGTTATGGTATATGTTACCGTTAAACTGTTTAAAGAGGAATTTGTTAGGAGGTCGGCAATGTTGCCAGTACCCGATGCTGTATTGCCCGAAATTCCGGCTTGAGCAGAGGATGTCCAGGAAAAAATTACCGGACTTGCAGAAGAAGTTATGTTGCTAATAAAAGTAGAACCACTGCAAATGGAATCTATAGATGCAACAGAAGAAATTGCTGGAACAATGCATGGAACAGTTACACAAGTTTGATTAAGATAACTTGGTAAGCTCGGATTTGCAGTATAGGTTGGATTATTTGTATTCGTTCTAACAACTGAAGAACCCGTTTCAGAAGGGTTTCCACAATCTGCAATAGTGAAAGTGCCCGTTCCATTATCTTGTATTTGATTTGCAACAGAGTTAAAAGTACAATTTCTAGCATTTACATTTCCATTTGTAATGTATACATCATTTACATTTTTTCCTTTGTTACCTAAAAATAAGCAAGAGTCGATAGCAGTAATGCCTCCAGCAACACTAATACCTCCGCATAATGTTTTACTTCCTCCCGTTTGCGTATGATTAGAAATAATAGATCGAATAATTTTAACCGTACCGCTTAAAACATAAATAGTTCCACCGTTAGCATCATAACCTAATAAGGATGTATTCTTATCAAATTTAGAATCAAATACATTAACTGTTCCTCCGTTTATGTATAAGCCAGGGCAAACACCGTCTCCAGTTGCGTCGTTTTGTTCAAAGCGTGTATTATATATATTAACGGTTCCTCCATTAATGTGAAGAGATGCACCAATGGAAGCCCAGCTTTGATCCCTCGAGTTTCCGAGAAACTGATAGTTTCTGAATTCTACTGTGGCATTTGTACACCGGATACCGCCTCCAGCGGTAAATCTATTACAGGTTAAACCTCCTCCATTAAATTTTACATTTGCCCCACTTGCTATTTCAACTGGATAACCACTTAAGGCGCTTCCTGCCCGGCAATCATTAATTTGAACATTAATAATCTGGATTCCGGTTTTATTACTAAAAACACCAATCGCTTGTCCTCCGGGAGTAGCTCCGCCTATATCATCATAACGGGTTAATTTAAAATCCATTAAAACAGTGTTATTGTCATCAATACGAATAAAGTAATTGTCAGAACCTGGGTTAGTAAAAGTAGTAGCATTCATACCCGCCCCCTTAATTACTACACCATTTATCGGGCTAGATAAATCTTTATCAGAATAATTCCCGGAATCTATTAAAATGGTATCTCCTGCTGTAAAAGAGCCGGCATAAGTACTTAACACATTAGCAAGGGTTGCTTTAGGGGTGGTGGGACTTATTCCGTTATTAGCGTTATTTCCAGCTACCAAGCAATAAATATCGTTTGCAGCGTTGTAACCATCATTTACATAATATTTGGTTGCAAATGTTTGTAAAGGAGTTGTAATGAATACAAACCCTAAAAATAGTGAGGCAATAATTTTTTTGTGCATGATGTAATATAAACATTGCAAATTAAGAAAAGCTTAAAACAAATCGGCAGAATTATCGGCAAATTATAGTAAGTCTAACTACACTTTCGTTAAAGCCCAAAATTCATAGTCAAATAAGTTTTGTGCACTTTGTTCCAGATTAATTTTTTTAATTTTTCGCAGGCTATCTACTAAGCTCAGGTAAATCTTATCCTTTTTCGGGTTGTCAGATTTAATAAGGGCATTTATAAAATCAATAACCATTAACTCTGTTGGATATAAAGTATCATGCTTCTTGAAATATTTAATGGAGCTTTGTAACGTATAGGGTAGTAAGTCTAATTTACCTTGTTCAATAAACAAGATCAATTCAAATAATCGGCAGAAGTTGTATAAATCTGCACGGTCTTCTTCCGAAAAATTATCCAGTATAAACTGTGTTAACTTATTGGCTTGCTTGTAATTGCCGTTATAGAAATAAGCCAACGCACTTAAATAATAAATGTTAAGCTGAATGGCGGGTTCTATGCGGTCGCTGTATTTTTCCAGTTTAGTTAGTAAGCCGGGGATATTTTGTGTAATTATAAGGGTGTCTTTTTTATTAATAGCTCTTTGCAGCTCGCAAATAGACGAGAAATAAAATACTTGTAGCTCAGATTTTTCCTGGGCGATTTTAATTTTTTCCGGAAAGGCTTTAAACTTCTCCAGATCCTTCTGAAACTCCTTTTCCGGTAAATCGCTTAGTAAGTTCAAGTATTGATTAAAAGTGTATATATAATCAAATGGATTCTCCAGATGATAATACTCCGATTCCTCCATTAATTTTAGAATAGTTTTTAGATGAAAAGCTTCTTTAATATTATCATTTAATGAATAATAATAATTTACATAAACCAGATGAAACCTGATTTTGGCCAGAAGCGATTTAGCCATGTCCTCCTTTTCGAGAAGTGGATTTTTAAGAAATTGTTTAAACTCTTTTATTTGAGTTTCCTTCCGCGCTTTTTGTACCTTATTTCTAATTTTTAGTGCATCGTAATAAAGATCGGTATAATCGATTTGATTGGCCATTAATGTATGATACTGTTTAATCTGAGCATTTGTATCGTATGCACTCAGAAATCCTTCCGAATATCCTTTGCACCTTCTTTTCCAGGTTAGTAACTCTACAATTAAAGAAAAGTTTTCTACTTTCTCTGCAATTTTAATAGTTTTTTCAATTTCGTTTAAACAAATCTGATAAAGACCCTTCTCATACAGGATTTCAATAATTAAGAGTTGTTCTACCTGATAAATAGTTTGTGTTTTATTGTGGTGAAAGCTTTGTAAGGCTCTTAGGATTAATTGATACAAGTAGTTTTTATCGGCCGAAAGAAAATCTGTATTTAGTTTTTGTTTTTTTAATTTTTCTTCAAGAATATGAATTTCTTCGTTTTTAAGATTATCAATTGTATCAAATAAAACAACATATTTATTATTATCATTAATAACATGACGATCAGAAAAGATCTTGAAATAACGTTTCTCTGATTTACTCATGTTTTTAATTAGAGTGGTTACTTTATCCCCTTTCGCCATAAAATAAGTTTTAGACTTACTAAAATAAGAAAATATTTATTTCCTAAAATTTGAGCCGTATTCTAACTTTAGGTTAAAGAAATAATTATGAAGAACAGAACAGAAAACACAGCATCATTAGTTTTACATACTACTCGTTTTTACACGCGTTATAATGTAATTATTGTTTTAGATTAAGTTTTCGGGAAGTTTTTTTAAAGCCTCCTCCCGAACAATCGGGAGGAGCTTTTGTTTTAAAAATAAATTATATATTGTTTAAAAATATCAGAACATGTATTTCAACGAAAACACAATCGTTTACTTAAACGGTAATTTTGTTAAGGCCTCAGAGGCAAATGTGAATTTATATAATCAAACGATGCACTATGGAAACGGAGTATTTGAGGGGATAAGAAGCTACGATACCCCTGATGGCACCCGTATATTTAAATCGAAGGAGCATTTTGATCGTTTAATCTATTCGGCATCCCGAATGCATATTAAGTTAGATATTACAGCTGAAGAGCTAACTCGCGTTACCTATCAGCTGCTAGAAAAAAATAACCTAAAGGATGCATACATACGTCCGTTGGTTTATATGGGACCAAACATGAGTTTATATAGTAACGAAGATGTTCATGTGTTTATTTGTGCCTGGGAATGGGGAAAATATTTGGGAGACAACTTATTAAGATTATGTACCTCTTCTTACCAGCGTCCAAATCCTAAAGCGTGTTTTGTAGACGCAAAAGTAGTTGGGCATTATATAAATAGTATTTTAGCCACAACCGAGGCGAAGCAAAAAGGATATGATGAGGCGCTACTAACTGATGCACAGGGTTTTGTAGCAGAAGGTCCGGGTGCGAATTTTTTTATGGAGAAAAATGGCAAGTTGTTTACCGCCCCAACCGGAAACATTTTACCTGGTATTACACGAGCCACTGTTTTGGAGCTTTGTAAAGAGTTAGAAATTGAGGTGGAAGAGAAACATTTTACCATAGATGACGTAAAAAAGGCTGATAGTGCATTCTTTTGTGGTACAGCAGCCGAGGTAATAGGCATAGCCAGCCTGGACGATTACAAATTCCCTTTAAAATGGGAAGATAGCCAGGGCGCCATCCTAAAAGCTAAATACAAAAGAAGAGTTGCATATAATGAGTATGGTAATTTTAGTTTGGTTTAAAACGCTTTGAAATTAATTCTAAATATTTTTTTAATTTTTGTTACGTTAAAATGCGTATCACAGATTTCTGGCTACACTTTTAGCACAGGTACTACTGGTAGTTCAACAAATATGACTGGTGAAACTAATACAGGTTTGGGTACAGAAACTGATGCTGTAACGGCAGCGATTAACATAGGTTTTAATTTTATTTTTGCAGGAACTACATATACGCAGTTTAAGGTTAACACTGCTGGTATGGTGTGTTTTGGTAATAATGCCTCATTTAATACTAGTATTCAAACACTTGATGTAGCGGGGATGAATTTAATTACAGGAATTACATCAACAACTACTAAAAATCAAATTTATACTGGTGGTGGTTGTACATATTTAGTTACAGGAGTTTCTCCAAATAGAAAATTAACTATTCAATTTTATAAATTAAAGTTAGGCGATAATAATTCAACCTATATTGCAGATTATCAAATACAATTATTCGAAACTACTAATGTTATTTCTTATGTTTATTCTTATGTTCCAATAAGGGCTACATTTACATACCAAATAGGAATATCGAGCGGAGATAGCGACGCTATGTATATTTCTGATGGAACTAGTAATACTGTAAATCACACGGCCACAGCATCACCGAATGTCGTTTCTTTTACTTACACCGCAAGTGACGCTGTGCCAACAGCGTTAGACCCAAACATTGGAGATGGTTCAGAAAGGTTTTACACATTTACACCTCCTCCAATTACCGACGACGAAAGCATTATAGATGAAAACGGATTTGACGAACCTGATAATATTGCCTATTCAACATACACTGCTGCAAGTGGTCTAACAAATGCAAATTCAATTAAGGTGGGCTCATTTGTAATTATAGATGGGGGGGCAGATATTACCGATGCCGATTCTTATTCAACAATCCTGAACAGTGTAACTTTTACAGTTTACAATTCACATTTAATTAAGGCTTTGGCAGTTTTTGATGGAGCTTCTAATCTGTCTGAGCAAACTACAATTTCCTATTCTACAACTTTCTCAGGTTTAACCCTTACGGCATCCGATAATGGCACAAAATCTTTTGACATTTATGCAACTTTTAAAAGCTCAGTGACGGACAATGCTCAGGTTCAATTTACAATATCTAACACTACCTCAAGTGCATCAGGCTCTAATTTTGCTACGGCTAATGCGGGTGGTGCTCTAACCAGTATTGCGGGTGATGATAATCGTTTGGAAGTTACCGCTACAAAGCTTACAATAACGGCAGACTCTTGGTCAGATATTAATACCAATTTTAATGTTTTTGTGTATGCGATGGATGCTAATAATAATGTTGATCTAGATAATTCTTCAAGTATTACCCTAACGCGAACAGTTGGCAGTGGAGTTTTAAGTTCTGTTGCAGGTCTTACTCAAAGTTTAGTATCTGGTTATTATGCTTGGTCCGATTGCCAGTCAACTTTAGAGGAAACAATTACTATACAAGCCGCAGGAGGTGGGCTTACAGCAGGAACGGTTAATGTTGTTCTTAATAATCCTACTGTTTATTACGTTGATGATGGATCAAATACAGGGGATGTTTTTACAATAGGTTCTGCAGCAGGTAATGATGCTACTGCAGATGGTAAAAATCCACTAACGCCTTATGCATCGCTAAATGGTGCTTTATCTGTAGCAACGGCAGGTGATATTATTAAAGTAGATAATGGTACATTTAATGGAGGAAATAACCGAGATAAAACCATTAATATAGCTAAGTTGAGGATAATAGGTGCTGGGATGGATAAAACAATTTTTAATAATGGAGGAACTAATCATTATTTTGTTAAGATAACCGCAAATGATGTGGTGTTACAAGATTTTACATTAGATCAGTTTGATAATGTTGTTTTATCGAGCGATGGGCATGCTTTAACAATTGATGCTGCTACTGGTGTAAAAGTCAATTTTGTCAAAGTTAATAATAGTGATGCAGGTAGTGGTAAGTTTCCGGTATTGATACGAAACAATGCTGTTGTTACTTTTAATGGTGGTGGCAGTACTTGTAATGCTGGAGGAGCTGCTGGTGGAGCGATTCAAATTGAAGGCGCTTCAACTAATGTTAGCATAAAAAACTATATTTTAACAGGTAACGCAACGAATTTATTTGCAGGTGCCGCTATACAGATTTCAGCAGGCATACTGAATTTGAGAAATTCATATATATATAGTAACGAAACGAGTTCAAACCAGGTAGGCCCTGGTTTATATCAATCCGGTGGAACTGTAAATGTATTTGATTGCGTGTTCGAAGCTAATAAATCAAACATTGCAGGAACCTTTTACGGTGGCCAAATTTCAGTTTCAGCAGGAACATTTAACATTACAAGATCTATAATAAAAAATAATGTAGCCGGAGGTGCAAACACTTATGGTGGAGGAATTGGAGTAGCAGGAGGTACTGCAACGGTAGATTCTTGTTTGTTTTCGGGTAACACAGCATTTACAGGTAAGGATATTGCAATTGATGGCGGGACGCTTCTGGCAAGAAATTGCAGGTTTAACTCAACGGGTGTTAAGATATTTAGAAATTCGGGAACTTTTACTTTTCAGGATTGCGGAAGCTTAACGGATGGAGTTGATAGATCGGGAACATTTACAATTAATAATACAAACAACCCTACTTATACAGCAGCACCCTCGGTGCCCACATTTACAGGAAGTTGTGCCACAAGTTTAACCATGTTACCTATAGAGTTATTATCTTTTTCAGCCATTTGTAAAAATGGAAGTAATCAAATATTCTGGCAAACCGCCTCCGAAACCAACAATGAAAAATTTCAGATTTTCCATTCTTTGGATGGAGAAAATTTTAAAGAAATTGCCGAAATTAAAGGAGCCGGTACCAGTTCCGAAGTAAACAAATTTAATTATTCGCATATAAATGCCCCGCTTGGCAAAAACTACTACAAACTTCGCCAGATAGATTTTGATGGGAATTATACCGATAGTAAGGTGGTGGTGTTTGATGGTCGTTGCGCTAACTTAAATTTTAATACAGAAAGTATTTACTATAACGCAGTAAATAATATGCTTAACTTAACTCTAAACAGCTTAGTGGATGAGAGAGGTTGTTTTAGTCTATTGGATGTCTCCGGAAGAATAATCTTTAAGGAGTCTTTTAATATTAATAAACATACTGATTTATACACTTTTTCAATGCCTTTATTAAGTAATGGGGTTTACCTGGTTACGCTTTCGGATGACGGAGGCGGCCAATATTCCCAGAAAATCGTGATTAATCGATAATTTTCATTTTGTTTTTACAGATCCCGGGTCTCCGTTTCACTTCGCCCGGGAATCTGAGTGAATAGCAAATTCCCGGAAGGCAAACGGCATTTGTGTTAAAGTTCAATTCTTGCCTGTCCGGGATCTGCGAGTTTTAGTTAGCGTGTTTATCAACTGCAGATCCCGGGTCTCCGTTTCACTTCGCCCGGGAATCTGAGTGAATAGCAGATTCCCGGAAGGCAAACGGCATTTGTGTTAAAGTTCAATTCTTGCCTATCCGGGATCTGCGAGTTCTAGTTAGCGTATTTATCAACTGCAGATCCCGGGTCTTCGCTACCCTTCGCCCGGGAATCTGACCCCGGATCTCCGTTTCTCTTAGTTCGGTGATCTGTAGTTAGACTTACTAATTTTAGACCCAATAGCTTCTTTAATCAGTTGATCATTTTCTATTTTCGTTAAGATCAAAACACCCATTAAATCTGGTTTTTATGAGAAAAAATAATACTCCGAATGCCTCTATTAAATCAGGTATTCGTTCATTTATACTAATCTTACTTTACCTTAACTATAAGCCTTTATTTGCTCAAATCACCGTCAACACGTCAAATTCTAATACACAATTAGTAAATAATTTTTTACTTGGTGGTGGTGTAACGGCCAGTAATGTTAGCTGGAAAGGAGTTTTGGGTGGCGCAGGGGCTACCAATAAGTTTCAGATTGCACAGTTCTCTAATGCGGGTTCTACTTTAGCAAATATGGGGTTCTTAAATGGAGTGGTTTTAACCTCTGGTAATGTTAATGATATTCCTAATTCTTCTACTTGTGCTACAATGGGCTCCGGAGGTTATTTCAGTTCCGCAACTGGTGAATACAGAACGGATCCGGATGCAGTAATTTTGGGTGGTTCTGGTTCTAACGATTATAATACTGCTGTTTTGGAATTCGATTTTATTCCTACCAGCGATTCCATTCAGTTTAGATATTGTTTTGCTTCTCAGGAGTATCCCGTGTATAATTGTACTCAATATAATGATGTTTTTGGTTTCTTGTTAAGTGGCCCCGGAATTGCCGGTGGACAAGGGTTTAGTAATAATGCTGTTAATCTGGCCTTGTTGCCCGGTTTTGCAAATACATATGTAACTATAAATAATGTAAATGACGGTACATCTGCCGGAACATTATGTACGTTAACTCCTGCACAGCGTCAGGCAAATTTTAAAGGCACTATTCCGGGGATAGCATTCTGTGGTTTTACAAAAGTTTTTTTAGCCAGAGCCAAGGTAACGCCTTGTCAAACCTATCACATTAAAATGGTAATTGCAGACATCTCTGATGGAGCTCTGGATTCAGGGGTTTTTATTGAAGGAGGGAGTTTTAAAAGTAATGGTGTATCCGCTGCTGTTAGTTCTTTAAATAATAATAACACATCTAGTGTAGATACTGTTTTAGTAGAGGGATGCAATAAAGGAATAGTTACTTTCCATCTTAATAATCCGTCAACTTCTGCTACTACCATTAATTACAGCTTATCCGGAAACTCTACTAATGGTTCAGATTATCCTTCGTTAAATGGTTCGGTTGTAATTCCCGCTGGCCAGGACTCTGTTCAATTAATTATAAATCCAATTGCTGATGGCGTTAATGAGGGTGATGAAGTAATTACTTTAACATTTAACAATGGTATTGCCTGTAATAGTGTAAATAAGGTCGTTAATTTTATTATTAAAGATGGTGGTTTGTTGTCGCTTAATGCCAATACAGTTGCTCCCTCTTGTGGTTCTTCTAATGGTTCTATTCAACTTATAGTCTCAGGGGGAACTCCTCCTTATCAGTATAGTATTGATGGTGGATCTAATTTTCAAACTTCAAATAGTTTTAGCGCTCTACCCGCAAATACGTATTATATTCTAGTTAAGGACGCCAGCGCTTGTTCACAGGCGTTAGATACAATTTTGTTAAATACTTCAACGCCGGTAAATTCGCCCACTGCTAGCAATGACACTATTTGCCAAGGGGATGCTCCTGTTAATTTTCAGGCAATTGGAACAGGAACCTTAAATTGGTATACATCTGCAACTGGAGGAACAGCATCAACCACAACACCAAGTCAATCTTCCGCTAATTCGGGTACGTATACATATTATGTTAGCCAGACTATAGCTGGTTGCGAAAGCATAAGGATCCCTGTTAACATAATTGTGAATCCAACGGTTAAGCCAGTAGTATTGTTAGTAGGTACAACTTCAACTACAGCTACTTTCAGCTGGTCTAATGTAAGTGGCGCTAACGCTTATAATCTTTCATATATCATTAATAGTTCACCTCCTCAAGATTCAATAATTCTTAATACTTCATATACAGTAATGGGTCTTTCAAATGGTGATTCGGTTACAATTATTGTTAAACCTATCGGAAGTTCTTCCATTTGTTATGTTTCAGATACTGCTTTTGCCTTAATTCAAAGTTCTGTTTGCGGCTCTTGTTCAACGCCAAATTGTCCAATTGGTAACGTTCCTACTTTTGAGGACCGTTCTTACCTGGCTTGTAATAGCAACATTAATTTAGCCGGCCCGCTTTCATATTCTCAGTATCACCTGGTAACTGCTGATGCTGGCGGAAATATTGGTCTTGCTCAGTTGGTTCAGTCAATAGGTACTGTTACGCGTAGTGCTTATTTATTGCCACTAGGAAATTGCAGTGCAACACAGATATTACCAAGCGAGAGCTGGGTCCACTCTAATATAGTTGGTTCTGGTTTTAATCCGGAATGGTATGGCCTTACTCCGGGTTCATCTTATGTTTTAGTAATTGATTTTGTTCTGGATGCTGGGGATACATTGGAATATACGTGTGCCGATTACTATGGCATTCCGCTTTATTGCGGTACACCGGGAATTACTTCTCCATCAACAACTTTTAGTTGTACAGATACTGCTGTAAATTTAAACGCGTATGAACCTACTCTGGCCAATGGATTTTCTGTACCTGCGGTTACGCTCGAAATTTTTGATGTTAATGCGGCCGGGAATACTATCTCTTTGGGTATTATGGAAGGTGCAACAACTGCCGGGACAATCCCTGTAAACTTTGCAACCAATCAATATTACGCAGCAGATTTATATTGGTGGGATCCTACAGACCCATTTGGAATTTCTATTTCTGACCCAACGGGTAACTCGGATTATTTTTATCGCGTTATGGAGTATGGTACAGGAAAAGTTCTGGCCTGGGGACATATAACATTTACAGCTGGAGGTACTGTAGTTAAAAGTAATTTGTGTTCAACCAGCGGAACAGTGGTGTGGTCAGTTGATGGTGTTCCTTATGGTGCAGGAATAGCTGATGGCATTAACCACGGGAGTGGGGAGGCTGTTTTAAATCCCTCTCTTCTGGGACTTGGAAATCATATCATTACCTATTCATGGAATAATGGATTAACGGGTGCTAATGCTTGTTCTGGTTCAGCTAATTTAAATATCACGGTTACCGGAAGTGTACCACAACCAACAATAGGTGGTAATAACCTGGTATGTGTAAACGATAGTAATTTAAACTATACTGTACAATTTAACAATGGTTCAACTTATACTTGGAACGTACCCACTGGTGTTTCAATTGTTAGCGGGCAAGGTACCAACTCGCTAACCGTTAACTGGGGCTCTGCCTCCGGACAAATCTATTGTGTTGAATCCAGTAACTGCGGAACATCGCCTCAAGACACCTTTATTGTTAATGTTCAAACGATAGTGCCTCTTTCTCCTATAACAGGAACTTTATCGGTTTGCCCGTTTACCGGTAACTTAAATTATACAGTTAATAATCCTAACCCGGGTTCTACTTTTAGCTGGACTATCAACGGAGGAACCATCGTTTCGGGTAACGGAACTTCCAGTGTAGTGGTTGATTGGGGGAACATAGGAACGGCAACTCTATCGGTTGTAGAAAATACAGTGTGCGGTAAGCAAGGAACGGATACTTTGACCTGTATAATTAGTAATCCTCCGGTTAGCCCCCTTATTATATTTGCAAATGATACAATCTGTAGTTTCACTCCTAATCAAACATATAGTGTAATAAATAATCCAACATCTAACTATTTGTGGACTGTCCCTGTAGGCGCTACAATTATCTCTGGTCAGGGAACTAATGCAATTACGGTAAATTGGGGTAATCAAAATTCTACGGGTTCGGTAACGGTTACTGAAGTTTCAGTTTGTGGTAATGGAGCTTTAGCTCAGCAACCAATAGTGGTATTGCCATTGCCTACTAATCCGATAATTGTTGGACCAGATTCGGTTTGCCCTGGTCAGACATCCGTTCAATATTCGGTGAGTAACGTTTATGGGTCTACTTATAATTGGACGGTAACCAATGGAACTATTGTTTCAGGTAACAATACCAATTCCATTTTGGTTAACTGGTCATCGGCAAATCCTGGAAGCGTAACAATTAGTCAAAACAACTTATGTGGCATAACAAATCCTAATACATTAAATATCCTTATCCATTCTATTAATGTTGGTTTACCCAGTGTGCGAAAGATTTGTCCGGGAGAATCTTCTGTATTGCTTGTAAATGGAACTTCAACTTCATACAGCTGGACACCATCAAACACTCTTAGCAACTATACAGCAAATAATCCGGTAGCAAGTCCACAATCTACAACAATATATACAGCTATATCAAATGATATTTGTCAGATCTCCGATACAGTTACCATAATTGTAAAACCTCTGCCGGCTCCTGATTTTATTACATTGGATTTTGAGAATGAAATTTTTTCCAATGTTCAATTAGTTAACTTAACTAATCCCTATACATCTATTGCTTGGGAAATTAAAGACTCCCTTATTTTAGATATTTTAAATCCAACATTTACATCGAACGATACAGGTTGGGTTAAGATAACTCAATATGCAGAGTTAAATGGATGTAAAGATACCCTTAGCCGTGAGATTTATATTAAGGATATTAAAACAGTTTACATTCCAAATGCATTTACTCCGGATGACGACATTAAAAATGAGAAATTCAAAGTAGTGGTAAATGGATATCAGAAAATAGATGTTTATATTTACAATCGCTGGGGATCACTTGTTAAAGAATGGCACAACATTAATGATGGGTGGGATGGTAGAATTAATAATGAAGATGCGCCTGTTGATGTTTATGCTTATAAAGTAGTGTTGTATGAGAAAATGGATTCGCCGGCACGAAAAGAAATTAGCGGAACCGTAAACTTAATAAGATAATCAGATGGATAATAGAATTAATAAATACAGTTGGCGATTAACCCAAGACCCTACTCAACCTGCATCGCAGGCTATGTTATATGGAATAGGTCTAACTGAAGAAGACATGGCAAAAGCCCAGGTAGGTATTGCAAGTACAGGATTTGAAGGGAATACTTGTAATATGCATTTAAATGATTTAGCTAAAGATATCAAAGCATCCGTTTGTGGAAATGATTTGGTTGGGCTGATTTTTCATACGATTGGAGTAAGCGATGGGATTAGTAATGGTACCGAAGGCATGCGTTATTCCCTGGTGTCTCGTGATATTATTGCAGATAGTATGGAAACTGTTGTTGGGGGCCATTGGTATGATGCCCTAATTGCGGTAGTAGGTTGTGATAAAAATATGCCGGGTTCGCTAATTGCAATGGGCAGATTAAACAGGCCATCTATTATGGTTTATGGCGGTACTATACGTTCGGGTTGTTATAAAGGAGAAACTTTAAATATTGTTTCAGCTTTTGAGGCCCTTGGAAAAAAATTTAGTAATTCTATAAGTGATGAAGACTATAAAGGAGTAATTAAAAATGCTTGCCCGGGCGCAGGTGCTTGTGGCGGTATGTATACCGCTAATACTATGGCATCAGCCGCAGAAGCTTTAGGAATGAGTTTACCGTATAGCTCTTCTAATCCGGCAACCAGTATTGATAAGAGGGCCGAATGTGATAAGTTAGGTAAAGCGATTAGAAACCTTTTGGAAAAAGACATTAAACCTCGTGATATCATGACGTTTAAAGCCTTTGAGAATGCAATCCGATTAATTATTGCGCTTGGCGGATCTACTAATGCCGTAATGCATCTCTTGGCTATTGCAAAATCGGTGGATGTAAATCTAACTATTGATGATTTCCAGCGAATTAGTAATACTACCCCTTTACTGGCCGATTTAAAGCCAAGTGGAAAGTACCTGATGGAAGATCTTCATAATATGGGCGGAATACCTTCTGTAATGAAATATTTATTGTCAGTTGGTTTATTGCATGGAGATTGTTTAACGGTTACTGGTAAAACGTTAGCAGAGAATTTAGCTGAGGCAAAAGATCTGCCTCTTGGTCAGGACTTGTTATTACCCATTGATAAGCCAATTAAAAAAGATGGACACATTAGAATACTATACGGAAATCTGGCCACAGAAGGTAGTGTTGCCAAAATTACGGGTAAAGAAGGCGAACGTTTTGAAGGTACAGCGGTAGTTTTTGAGGATGAGTTCGATGCTATAAAAGGAATCCAGTCGGGGAAAGTTCAAAAAGGAAATGTGGTGGTGATTCGTTACGAAGGACCAAAAGGTGGGCCCGGAATGCCCGAAATGTTAAAGCCTACTTCTGCTATTATGGGGGCCGGATTAGGGAAAGAGGTGGCCTTAATTACAGATGGTCGTTTTTCCGGTGGATCTCATGGTTTTGTGGTGGGGCATGTAAGTCCGGAGGCTCAGCAAGGTGGCACCATTGCTTTAATAAAAGATGGAGATTTAATAACAATTGACGCAATCAATAATCGCATCGATGTGCATTTAACAGATGAGGAGATTGAGTTGAGAAGAAAATCTTGGCAAGCGCCTCCCCTCAAAGTAAAAAGCGGAGTGCTTTACAAATATGCAAAGCAAGTTTCATCTGCTTCAAAAGGGTGTGTTACTGATCTCTAACAAGCTTTAGGGAGCGTTTAAGCAATTTTTTAATTAGCTTAGACTTACTAATTTTTTGAGAAAATAAATTTTATCTGTAGTCAATCAATTGTAATTTTACACCGCAGTTAAGTAATGAATACATCTTTTAACATAATTATCTCTGTCATTAGCGAAACATTCGGGATTTCCTGACAGGGTAATTTGTTAAGTTACTACCCCTTTCAGGATACTGGAAGGGGTTTTTTATTTTATCTTTAAATTTGAACTATGTTAGTGAAAGAAAAAGAAATAATGAAGGATTTTAAAAAAAGAAAAGGCGTTAGGGGCGCAGAGGCTGTGGTGTTGAGTTTATTAAACGAAGGGGTGGATACTATATTTGGTTATCCCGGGGGAGCAATTATGCCTGTTTACGATGCCTTATATGACTTTAAAGAAGAATTAAATCATATTTTAACTCGCCACGAACAAGGCGCTATTCATGCTGCACAGGGTTATGCCCGTGTGTCCCGAAAATGCGGGGTGGTATTGGCTACCTCCGGACCGGGTGCAACAAACCTGATAACCGGAATTGCCGACGCACAGATAGATTCAACGCCTCTGGTTTGCATAACCGGTCAGGTGGCTTCTCACCTTTTAGGAACAGATGCTTTTCAGGAAACCGATGTAATGGGCATTTCCATGCCGGTTACCAAATGGAATTTTCAGGTTACTAAGGCAGAAGAAATTGCACCCGCTATCGCAAAAGCTTTTTTTATAGCGCAAAGCGGAAGACCTGGTCCTGTATTAATCGATATCACTAAGGATGCTCAGTTTTCAATTATTGATTTTGAATACGAAAAATGCAATAAGTTAAGAAGTTATGTTCCAGTTCCTAAAACCGATACCGAGTCTGTTAAACAAGCAGCCGAATTAATAAATAATGCAAAGAAACCATATTTGCTTGTTGGACAAGGGGTTTTGTTGGGTAATGCAGGCGATGAACTTCTTCAATTAGCAGAAAAGGCAGGAATACCGGTTGCAAGTACTTTACTGGGCTTGTCTGCCTTTCCGGCTAATCATCCACTATATGTGGGTTATTTGGGTATGCACGGAAATTATGGGCCCAACATCAAAACTAACGAATGCGATGTGCTAATTGCAGTTGGTATGAGGTTTGACGACCGTGTAACAGGAGATGTAAAACGTTATGCTAAACAGGCTAAAGTTATTCATTTTGAAATAGATCCCGCAGAAGTAAATAAAATCATAAAAGCTGATGTGGCTGTTCTGGGCGATGCAAAAGAAACTTTAAAAGAGTTACTGCATCACATCCATAATAATAGCCATAACGATTGGTTGAATGAATTTAAAGAGGCGGATAAAATTGAGTACGATAAGGTAATTAGTAAAGATATTTTTCATAAGGGTAATCAGTTACGTATGGCAGAGGTTGTGCATATGCTTTCCGAAAAAACCAATGGTAAAGCTGTAGTTGTTACCGACGTAGGTCAGCACCAAATGGTTACTAGTAGATACTATAAATTTCAAACGCCTCATCATAATATAACAAGCGGTGGATTGGGCACGATGGGTTTTGGGTTGCCGGCCGGATTAGGGGCAAAATTGGGTGCACCTCAAAAAGAGGTTATTGTGATTGTAGGAGACGGTGGATTTCAAATGACCTGTCAGGAATTAGGTGCCATCATGCAGACAGGCGCAGCTGTTAAGATATTAATACTCAATAATAATTTCCTTGGAATGGTTCGTCAGTGGCAACAGCTGTTCTTCGAAAAAAGATATTCGTTTACCGAGATGAATAATCCCGATTTTCAAAAATTAGCACAGGCATATGGCATAGCAACTCATAAAGAACAAGAACGTAAGGGTTTGTCGGATGCAATAGACCGGATGCTTAAACACGATGGGCCCTATTTACTCGAGGTTGTGGTAGAGAAAGAAGACAACGTTTTCCCAATGGTAGCTACAGGTGCTTCTGTAAGTGAAGTAATTTTAGAATAAAAAATATGAGTACAAAATCTTTATATAGCGAAAATACCGATCATTCTTTACCTAAAGAATATACACTGTCCATTTTTACAGAAAATAAAATAGGATTATTAAATCGTATTACCATTATATTTACCCGCCGGCATGTAAATATAGAGAGCATAACAGCTTCAGAAAGTGAAGTGGAGGGCGTTTATCGGTACACTATCGTAATTAGATGTACCAGAGAGAAAGCAATAAAAGTGGTTAATCAGATTGAAAAATTGGTAGAGGTGCTTAAAGCATTCATGCATGAAGAACACGAAACCGTTTATCAGGAAATAGCATTGTATAAAATAGCAACTTCAAACCTAAAAAATGATGGTGAATTGGAAAAGGTGGTTAGGGACAATCATGCTCGTATATTGTCTGTAACGCCCGAATATATTGTAATCGAAAAAACAGGCCACCAGACTGAAACGCAGGGACTGTATGGTATTCTCAAAAAGTTTCATGTTTTGGAGTTTGGCCGATCAGGAAGAGTTGCTGTAACTAAACCCATGAAAGAATTATCTCAATATTTGGAAGAAATGGAGATGCTGAATGGTTAGGTAGAAAAAGAACAAAGACTTAATAGTAAATAGATACTAGTAACTAGTGAATAGTACAAAACGAAATAATTAACCAAACTGTCACTATTTAGTAACCGACTTAAGGAGGAGTATCGAGTAGTGGATTGTAAGAAAAACAATTGATGTCACCCGGAGCTTGTCGAAGGGTAGAATGTTAGAAGAAAAAGAGGAGCAATTGAAAAAGGCCTTGAAAAACTAAATAATCAATAGAACTAATAAACAAATAAACTAAAAAAGTATGGCAAAATTAAATTTTGGTGGAACTATAGAAGAAGTAGTAACACGTGATGAATTTCCTTTAGAAAAAGCAAGAGAAATAATGAAAAACGAAACTATATCCATTATTGGTTATGGGGTTCAAGGGCCGGGTCAGTCTTTAAATTTAAAAGATAATGGATTTAACGTTATTGTAGGTCAGCGTAAAGGCGGAAAAAGCTGGGATAAAGCAATTTCTGATGGTTGGATAGAAGGAAAAGACTTATTTGAAATTGAAGAAGCTTGTAATCGTGCAACGGTTATACAATATTTATTATCTGATGCTGGTCAAATTGATTCATGGCCTACTATTAAGAAATATTTAACACCTGGTAAGGCTTTATATTTTTCTCACGGTTTCGGGGTAACCTTTCATGAGCAAACAGGTATTGTTCCTCCTAAAGATGTAGATGTAATTTTAGTAGCTCCTAAAGGCTCAGGTACTTCTTTAAGAAGATTATTTTTAGCCGGACAAGGTTTAAATTCCAGTTATGCTATTTATCAGGATGCTACCGGAAGAGCAAAAGAAAGAGTATTGTCTTTGGGTATTGGTGTTGGCTCGGGTTATTTATTCGAAACAGATTTTAAGAAAGAAGTATACTCTGATTTAACGGGCGAGCGCGGAATTTTAATGGGTGCTTTAGCCGGACTATTTGAGGCACAGTATAATGTTTTAAGGGCTAAGGGGCATTCTCCTTCGGAAGCATTTAATGAAACCGTTGAAGAATTAACTCAAAGTTTAATGCCGTTGGTTGCCGAAAACGGTATGGATTGGATGTTTGCAAATACCTCCGTAACGGCGCAGCGTGGTGCTTTAGATTGGAAAGGTAAATTTCGTGATGCTGCAACACCGGTTTTTAATGAATTGTATGATAGTGTGGCCTCCGGAAAAGAAGCCGCCCGCGTAATATCTGAGGGCCGTAAACCCGAATACAGGGCAAATTTGGAAGAAGAGTTAAAAGAAATACGCGAATCGGAATTATGGCAGGCCGGAGCAACGGTCCGTCAGCTTCGTCCCAAAATCTAATTTAACAGGCCGGTAGAATAATTGTAATCATTTATTTTCCCGGCTTTTGTTTTTCAGTTAATTTAGAACGGCAATTTTATAATATGATCAGTTTTAAAGGAATAGTGGAAGCTTCAAAAGTACTTGAGGGTGTGGCCATAAAAAGTCCCCTCATTTACAACTCCTTATTGTCAAACCGATACGGTTGCCATGTTTGGCTTAAGCGTGAAGATTTGCAGCCGGTAAGATCTTACAAAATCAGGGGAGCCTATAATAAAATGGCTTCTTTGTCCAATGATCAATTGCAAAAAGGAGTGGTTTGCGCCAGTGCCGGAAATCATGCACAGGGTGTTGCCTATGCTTGTAATAAGTTAAAAGCAAAAGGTGTAATTTTTATGCCTGCAACCACGCCTGCGCAAAAGGTTAAGCAGGTAATAATGTTTGGCAAGGAATACATTGATGTTAAATTAATTGGAGATACCTTTGATGATGCCTACTCAGAGGCTACTAAATATTGTAACGATCATCATGCTGTTTTTATTCATCCTTTTGATGACGAGAAAGTTATTGAGGGACAAGGTACTGTTGGGCTCGAAATAGCCACCGAATTAAAGGATAAAATCGATTTTATTTTAGCACCGGTTGGCGGCGGAGGCTTGGTTTCGGGTATTGTTACGGCAGCTAAAGAACTGCTTCCTCATACCAAAATTATTGGTGTTGAACCTTTAGGCGCGCCTTCTATGCTTTCGTCTATCCAGAGCGGAAAAAACACAACACTTTCTAAAATTGATAAATTTGTAGACGGCGCAGCTGTAAAAAGAGTGGGAGATTTGAATTTTGAAATTTGTAAGGATGCCCTCGAGGATGTTTGGCTGGTTCCCGAAGGAAAAGTTTGTAGCGAAATCCTTCGTTTATATAACGAAGAGGCCATTGTAGTGGAACCCGCTGGAGCTCTTACATTATCGGCTTTAGACCTCCACAAAAATGAACTTGTTGGAAAAACTATAGTATGCATTGTAAGCGGAAGTAATAACGATATTACCCGTACCGAAGAAATACGCGAACGTTCTCTTCTTTACGAAGGTTTAAAACATTATTTTTTAATTAAATTTCCTCAAAGAGCCGGTGCCCTGCGCCAATTCTTAAACGAAGTGTTAGGTCCTAACGATGATATCGTTTTATTTGAATATCAGAAGAAAACGGCAAAAGAAAAAGGACCAGCCCTTATCGGGGTAGAATTGCATGATAAGAATCATATAATTCCGTTGCTAAACAGACTAAAATCTACCGGTTTTGGATTTGATTATTTGAACGAAAAACCCGACCTTTTGTCTTATTTAATTTAAAATAAAAGTAGAGAAATAGATTTTGATCAGTGAGAATAAACAAATACCAAATTGTCATTCCGGGCTTGGCTCGGAATCTATTGCTCACAAAGATTACGACTCTGAGGCCGCAATGACGAAAAAAACACAACTAATAAACAAATAAACTTTTAAAGTATGCCTTTATATCACAAATTAGGAAAATTTCCAAGTAAACGACATGTAACTTTTTATAAGCCCAACGGCAAAAGCCTTTATTATGAGCAGCTATTTGGTACCGAAGGATTTAGTGGGTTTTCATCTTTATTATACCAGGTTCATCGTCCTACTCAAATTAAAGAAATTATAAAATCATACGATGTGCGTGCAAAAATTGCCGATTCTAAAAACATTACACCTCGATTACTGGAAGGTTTTAATGTTCAATCGGAAGATGATTTTTTAGATAGCAGAAAAGACTTACTGGTAAATGGCGACTGTGTTATAGGATTGGCCGCTCCTCGTAAATCCTTAAAAAATTATTTCTACAAGAATGCAGATTCGGATGAGGTTTTATTTATCCATAAAGGAAAAGGTACGTTAAGAACATTTATGGGTAATATTCCTTTTGAGTATGGTGATTATCTGGTAATTCCTCGCGGTATCATTTATCAAATAAACTTTGATACCGAAGATAACCGTATTTTTTACGTGGAGTCTCACTCACCTATTTACACACCAAAACGTTATAAAAATTCACATGGTCAACATTTAGAACATTCCCCATTTTGCGAACGTGATTTTAAATTGCCAACCGAAATTGAAACACACGATGAAAAAGGAGATTTCCTGATAAAAATAAAGCGTGAAGGTTTTATGCACGAAGTAATTTATGCAACTCATCCTTTTGATGTAATTGGTTGGGATGGTTATAACTTTCCGTGGGCATTCTCTATTCATAATTTTGAACCGATAACCGGAAGAGTTCACATGCCGCCTCCAATACATCAAACTTTTGAAACCAATGCTTTCGTTATTTGTTCTTTTGTTCCTCGTTTATACGACTATCATCCACAGTCAATTCCTGCCCCTTACAATCACAGTAATATTGATAGTGATGAGGTTTTGTATTATGTTGATGGAGATTTTATGAGCAGAAACGATATAAAGCAAGGCCATATCACGTTGCATCCTAAAGGCATCCCTCATGGTCCGGCACCAGGAGCTTACGAGAGAAGTATTGGGCAAAAGGAGACGCCAGAGTTGGCGGTTATGGTGGATACCTTCAGACCATTAATGGTAACAGAAAACGCTTTAAGAATAGACGACGGTAAATATTACAAAAGCTGGGTTGAGTAAATGAAAAGAATTATTATTTTGACTTTGCAAATGGCACAATGGTAGCACTTATTAGCTAATGAGATGATTTGAAAAAATCACCTTGAAACATTAAAATTATCTCGTAAATTAGTTTGTATTATTTAAGTACTTACTAAAATAATAAGTAGTTCAAAAATTTAAAAAACAATATAATTAATCAAACATAAGCTAATTAGCCAATTCGCTAATCAGCTCATAAAAAATAAGTTATGGCAAAAGAAGTAAAAAGCGTAGAGTACGGATTAGAAAAAATTTTTGAAGGAGCACAAGATTTCCTTCCATTATTAGGAACAGATTACGTAGAATTTTACGTAGGTAATGCGAAGCAAGCCGCTCATTTTTATAAAACTGCATTCGGCTTTCAATCCCTTGCATATGCCGGATTAGAGACCGGTATTAAGGATAGAGCCTCTTATGTTCTTCAGCAAGGAAAAATTCGTTTAGTATTAACTACAGCTTTAAATAGCGATTCTCCTATTGGAGAGCATGTTAAAAAACATGGCGATGGAGTAAAAGTGGTAGCATTGTGGGTAGAAGATGCACGCAAATCGTTTGAAGAAACTGTAAAAAGAGGGGCTAAACCTTTTATGGAGCCTACGTTAGAAAAAGATGCTCACGGCGAAGTTGTTCGTTCGGGCATCTATACATACGGCGAAACCGTTCATATGTTTGTTGAACGAAAAAATTACAACGGATTATTTTTACCCGGTTACCAAAAGTGGGAGAGTGAATATAATCCAAGCCCGGTAGGATTTAAATTTGTAGACCACATGGTAGGAAACGTTGGTTGGGGAGAGATGAATGTTTGGGTAAAATGGTACGAAGAAGTAATGGGATTTGTAAATTTCTTAACCTTTGATGATAAACAAATTACTACCGAGTACTCTGCACTAATGAGTAAAGTAATGAGCAATGGAAACGGACGTATTAAATTCCCGATTAACGAACCTGCAGAAGGAAAGAAGAAATCTCAAATTGAAGAATACCTCGATTTTTATGAAGGCCCCGGTGTACAGCATATTGCGGTAGCTACAGATGACATCATCAAAACGGTAGGAGAGTTAAAAGCCCGTGGCGTAGAATTTTTACCCCCGCCACCTCAGGCTTATTACGATGACATCCCAAATCGTTTAGGTGTTCATCGTGATATGATGAAAGAAGATATTAAAGAACTTCAAAAGTTATCCATATTAGTGGATGCTGATGAGGAAGGATATTTATTACAGATCTTTACAAAACCTGTAGAAGATCGTCCAACCTTGTTCTTTGAGATTATCCAAAGAATGGGAGCTAAAGGATTTGGAGCCGGAAACTTTAAAGCGCTGTTCGAATCAATAGAAAGAGAACAAGCCAAACGCGGAACACTTTAAAGAAACTGTTATAAACCCCGAGAGATCTAGGATTTTAAAGATTTTAAAGCGCTGTAATACAAATATTTAAGGTATTTTTTATTTATATACATACAGATTTTCATACAGTTTATTATGCTTTCGCATAGTGCTACGATTTAATTCGCTAAATTGAAGATATTAACAATTTTGGTAAATGCAAATTGTAAAGTTTTGGTAAAATAGAAAGGTCGAAACTTATTTTTCAATCAGTTTTCTAAATTGGTTGAATATACGAGCTAAAACCGTTTTGTTGTCGGTAATTATATCCGCTTGTGCTTGCATTTCGGGCTTATACGCTATTGTTTTATTGTAAGAAGTTATCATTCCTTTATTTAATGAAACTTCTACGTTGTAATTTCCTTTTTGGGGCACTAATGATATATTTTCTACAATACCGTTTAACATACCGTGTTCATTAAAAGGATAATCTACTAATTTGATATTAACCGATTGACCCTTTTTTACTTTACCTGAGTTATTAGCGGGTAAAACAATTCTTGCAATTATTTTTTCCTTAAGTTCAGGAATTAATGTAAACATTTCGTCCCCTTGTTTTAAGGTTTGATTTACATTCCAATAATTTATATATGAAAGCTTCCCTTCGATTGGGGCAATAATTAAATATTTTTGCTTCCATTCGGTTAATGCGTTTTGTAGGGATTGAATACTTTGTTTAAGTTCCTGTTTTAACTTGTTTTTTTGTTCATACTGCTGTATTTGTAATTCCAGTATATTTTTTTCAATGTTATTTATATTTATACGTGTGTTTGATAGTGCAATTTTCTGATTCTCGAAGTTTTTTTGTGCTACAAAATATAATTTCTTTTTATCCTCAAATTCTTTTGCAGATATAACTTTATTACCATATAAAACCTCATCCCGTAAAAAGTCTTTTTCAAATAACTTAAATTCCTGAGCAGAAATATTTATTTGTTCCTGATACTTTACTAATAAACTTTTATGTTCTACTAAATCCCGGTTTAAAATTGAAATCTCTTTATCCTGCAAGTTAGTTTCAATAAATAGGTTAAAGTCTTTAACACTTTTTACAAATTGCAAATAAGCAGGTGTAATTTCGCCTATATTAATGTTATTTATCAATTGTTCACTGTAATTATTGGTATCGTTGGATATGAGTTGATTTGCAGCAATATTACATATTGAATCTACCAATAAAACATCGGTATAATTTGCTGAATTTTCAAAAACACATAATACTTGGTTTTTCTTAACTACTTGGTTATTCTTTAAAGGTAGTTGAATAATCTTACCTCCCGTTTTTGAAATTAGCGTAATTATTGGGTTTTGTGTGGTTAGTGTGGCATTACCTACTAATGTATCAGGATATCTGATTAAACTTGCTAAAACTAAGAAAATAATAATCAATAGAAACACAATACTAATACCCCAGCGGATAATCCATTTAGGGGGTGCAGATAATATTTCATTTACTGCTTCGGTTCTGATTGATATTACTTTTTCTTCTTCCAAAATTAATTCCCAAGTTCTAATTGATTCTTTACAAGTTCGTAATAGGCTCCACGCTTTTGTGTTAACTTAGCATGATTGCCTGTTTCTATTATTTTCCCTTTATCTAAAACAATAATTTGGTCGGCGTTTTTTACTGTACTTAAACGATGGGCTATTATTACTACGGTTTTATCTTTATAAAACTCGTTTAAGTTGTTCATTATAATTTTTTCGT